>DATJCP010000296.1:0-9241 GCA_035514715.1 Candidimonas sp. | reverse complement strand
CGCGAATGCGATAAGCGCAGTCTTTTCCAAGACGAGCAAGTCATTATCAGTGCCGGCGGATCTGCTGTCTTTGACCTGGTTGTGCCAGGCCTGAAGTTGGCATTGTCCAAGCCTGTGGCCGGCATATTGCGTTCGGGTTGCTACGTCACCCACGACCACGATTTTTATTCCAAAATGCTGCGTAATGTCGAGCAGCGTGAAGGCTTGAAAGCCAGCTTGCTGCCGGCCCTGGAAGTCTGGTCCATGGTGCAGTCCGTACCCGAACCTGGCCTGGCTATCTTAAGTTGCGGCAAGCGCGATATTTCTTACGATTTATCCATGCCTGTAGTGGCGAACTATGCGCCTAAAGGCAGCATGCAAAAACAGGCGGCGCCTGCCGGCTGGACCATTTCCGCCTTGAATGACCAGCACGCCTATTTGCGGTTTCCCCAAGACGCGGTGGCGCCCAAGGTGGGTGATCGGGTAATTCTGGGTATATCGCATCCTTGCACGACGTTTGATAAATGGACATGGCTGCCCGTTGTTTCTGAAACAGGTGTCGTGGTTTCTGCGATAAGTACCCGCTTCTAGGATGGTCGATGGCTATTAACGCTACGTCTGCCGCTACGCATTTGATTGCCCTGGATTGGGGAACGACGTCGCTGCGCGCCGTCTTGATGGATACGCATGGCAATACGCTGCGGGAAGCCAGTTCAGCCGATGGCATTATGTCGGCTGCCGAGCGCGGCTTTGGGCAGGTTTTTGATAGTGTGGCCGGCAAGTGGCTGCAAGACTATCCGCAAACTGCGGTGCTGGCGGCGGGCATGATAGGCAGTCGTCAAGGATGGTGCGAAGCGCCGTATGTGCCGTGCCCTGCGGGCTTTTCCGAATTGGGCCAGGCCCTGGTCTGGATCGAGCATGCCGGCGTGCCGATAGGGCTGGTTCCCGGGTTGGCGATGGAGCATGGCCATGGCATGCCGGACGTCATGCGCGGCGAAGAGGTGCAGGTGTTTGGCGCGCTTGACGCCTTGGGTCTGGATGACGGCATTTTCGTCTTGCCTGGTACGCACAGTAAATGGGTGGTGGTCGAGAACCGCCGCATCGTGCGTTTCCATTCGTTCATGACCGGAGAAGTCTTTGCCTTGTTGCGGCAGCATTCGATTTTGTCGCGCCTGATGCCGCCAACCGATACAACGCCTTGGGAAACCGGGTGCGATAGCTTCCTGGCGGCATGCGCTGTGGCCGCTGAAGGGGCGTTGCTGCATAATTTGTTTACTGTCCGCTCCCAAGGCTTGTTCGGCAAGCTGCCCGAAGCGCTGCAGTCCGATTATCTATCCGGGCTGGTCATAGGCGAGGAAATCAGGGAAGCCTTGTCGTTGATAGGCAGCCCGCCCGAGCGCATACACTTGGTGTGCAGCCCAACTTTATTTCAGCGTTACCAGGCAGCGTTATCCGTTTTTGGCATTGGCGGCGTCGATTGCGTGCCGCAAGCCAGTTTTCGCGGGATGCTGGCGATTGCCCGCGAACGCGCCTTGATCCGTTAAGCATAAAATTTCCGGACGGCGTGGATTGGTCCAGGCCGTGACCGGGTCTTGAAGAATTGGGATACCCATGCAAATCGAATCCTATCTGGATACCTTTCCCTTGATCGCCATTTTTCGCGGCATTCGGCCCGAAGAGGCCGTTGATATCGCCGAAGGCGTTGTCGAAGCCGGTTTCCGGATTTTGGAAGTGCCGTTGAATTCACCGCGTCCGTTGGAAAGTATTGCGCTTTTGGCTCGGCGGTTTCCCGACTTGCTGGTCGGCGCGGGTACGGTCATGTCGCCCGGTGACGTGCAGGCGGTGGCGCAGGCCGGCGGTAAGCTGATCTTGATGCCGCATAGCGATCCAGCCGTCGTGCGCCAGGCTAAGCAGTCCGGCATGCTGTGTGTGCCGGGCGTGGCGACTCCCACCGAGGCCTTTGCTGCGCTGGCCAATGGTGCTGATGCGCTTAAGTTGTATCCCGCCGAACAAATCACTCCTGTCGTAGTCAAAGCCTGGAGGGCGGTAGTACCTGCACATCATCGCTTGTTGCCGGTGGGCGGGATAACGCCGCAAAATATGGAAGATTACTTACGCGCCGGTGCAAATGGCTTCGGCTTGGGTTCAGCCCTTTATAAGGCAGGCATGGCGCAGGCCGATGTGGCCGCCAATGCGCAGGCCTTCAAGCATGCGGTGGCGCAGTTCAAAGTTGCCGGGCTGTGGTGATCGCTTCATCATGGCACTTCCTATACCAGGATATGCAATAGTCTTGTACCAGGTTTGCAGAGTGGCATAATTAACCCAAGCTTCTTTTCATCCTATTTCAAAGAGCAATGTCATGGCACAAACCTTGTACGACAAACTCTGGAATGCGCACATCGTGCACCAAGAGTCCGACGGCACCTGTTTGCTGTATATCGATCGCCACCTGGTACATGAAGTTACCAGCCCGCAGGCCTTCGAAGGCCTGTCGCTGGCGAACCGCAAGCCTTGGCGCATTAGCGCCAACCTGGCTGTCGCCGACCATAACGTACCCACCACCGCGCGCGCCGAGGGCATAACTGACCCCATTTCGCGCTTGCAGGTCGATACGCTGGACGATAACTGCGAAAAATACGGCATTACCGAATTCCGCATGAATGACAAGCGTCAGGGCATCGTGCATATCATCGGGCCAGAGCAGGGCGCAACCTTGCCGGGCATGACCGTGGTTTGCGGCGATTCCCATACCAGCACCCATGGGGCGTTGGGCACCTTGGCATTCGGCATCGGTACGTCTGAAGTCGAACATGTCCTGGCGACACAAACGCTGCTCATGAAAAAGAATAAGAGCATGTTGATCAAGGTCGAGGGCGAACTGCCTTTCGGCTGCACCGCCAAGGATCTGGTTCTTTTTATTATCGGCAAGATCGGCACAGCCGGCGGTACGGGCTACGCCATCGAATTTGGCGGCAGCACGATACGGGCATTGTCGGTCGAAGGCCGCATGACTGTCTGCAACATGGCTATTGAAGCCGGCGCCCGTTCCGGCATGGTAGCTGTCGACCAGAAAACCATCGATTACTTCCGTGGCCGTCCTTATGCGCCAACGGGCATCTTGTGGGACCAGGCTGTCCAGTACTGGCGCACTCTTCATACCGATGAAGGGGCCAAGTTCGATCTCGTGGTCAATATCGATGCGCGCGAAGTGATGCCGCAGGTCACCTGGGGCACATCGCCCGAAATGGTGTTGTCGGTGGATGCCCGCGTACCCGATCCTGACAAGGAAAAAGACGATGTGCGCCGCAGTGGTATGGAAAGGGCCTTGGAATACATGGGCCTGAAGCCGAATACGCCGCTGGTGGATATTCCCGTGGATCGTATCTTTATCGGTTCCTGTACCAATGCCCGTATCGAAGACTTGCGTGCCGCAGCCAGCGTAGCGCGCGGCAAGCGCGTAGCGGCATCGGTCAAGCAGGCCATGGTGGTGCCAGGCTCAGGCTTGGTCAAGCTGCAGGCCGAGCAAGAAGGGCTGGATAAAATCTTTTTGGATGCCGGCTTCGAATGGCGCGAACCGGGTTGCTCCATGTGCCTGGCCATGAACGCCGATCGCCTTGAACCGGGCGAGCGCTGTGCTTCCACGTCCAACCGCAACTTTGAAGGACGGCAGGGGCAGGGCGGGCGCACTCACTTGGTCAGCCCCGCCATGGCAGCTGCTGCCGCCATTGCCGGCCACTTTGTCGACGTACGAACTTTTCGATAGGAAGCCATCATGCAAGCATTCAAGACCCATCATGGCCTGGTAGCGCCGCTCGATCGCGAAAACGTCGATACCGACCTGATCATTCCCAAGCAGTTTCTCAAGTCCATCAAGCGCACCGGTTTCGGCGACAACTTGTTCGACGAATTGCGCTACCTGGATCATGGCGAGCCCGGCATGGACAACAGCAAGCGTCCGCTCAATCCGGACTTTGTGCTGAACCAGCCGCGCTACCAGGGCGCTTCGATTTTGCTGGCGCGCAAAAACTTCGGTTGCGGATCCAGCCGCGAGCATGCTCCGTGGGCGCTGTCGCAATATGGTTTTCGGGCCATTATCGCGCCGTCTTACGCCGACATTTTCTTCAATAACAGCTTCAAGAACGGGCTCTTGCCCATCATCCTGCCCGAGCTGCAAATCGCCCGCCTGTTTGATGAGGTCAAGGGGTTTGTCGGCTACAAGCTGCGTGTCGATCTTGAGCGTCAGGTCGTCATCACCCAGGACGATCGCGAATTGGCGTTTGATATCGAGCCATTCCGCAAGCACTGCCTGATCAACGGCCTGGATGAAATTGCGCTTACGCTGCAAAAGTCGGATCAGATTCGTGCTTTTGAGGCAGAGCGGCTGGCGCGCCACCCGTGGCTGGAAGCCCACCCTATTGCCTAGCATTGCAGGTTGTAGGGGGCTAAGCTGAGCCTCATAAGCTAAGGGCCGCGGCGACGCAGCCCTTTTCTGTTGTATATAGACAACGTATTTAGGAATGATATGACTCACAAAATAGCAGTGTTGCCGGGCGATGGGATCGGCACTGAAATTACCGAACAAGCCGTACGTGTATTGACCGCGCTAGGCCTGGACCTTGAGTTGAATACGGCGCCGGTTGGCGGCGCGGCCTTCGACGCTCATGGGCACCCTTTGCCGCCAGCCACGCTGGAATTAGCCAAGAATTCCGACGCCATTTTGTTCGGCGCCGTGGGCGATTGGAAATATGATTCCTTGGCGCGTGAATTCAGGCCCGAGCAGGCCATCCTAGGCTTGCGTAAGGCGCTGGGCCTGTTCGCCAACCTGCGTCCCGCCATTTTGTACCCCCAGTTGGCCAATGCGTCGTCGCTCAAGCCTGAAGTGGTGTCGGGGCTGGATATCCTTATCGTGCGCGAGCTTACCGGCGATATCTACTTTGGCCAGCCGCGCGGCGTGCGTGAAGTCGAAGAAGGCCCCTTCAAGGGCGAACGCCAGGGTTTCGACACCATGCACTATGCCGAATCGGAAGTGCGGCGCATTGCGCACGTGGCATTCCAGGCAGCCCAAAAACGCAACAAGAAGCTGTGCAGCGTCGATAAGGCCAATGTGCTGGAAACGTCCCAGTTCTGGCGCGACATCATGATTACCGTTGCGAGCGAGTATCCCGATGTCGAACTGTCGCACATGTATGTCGATAACGCCGCCATGCAACTGGTGCGTGCGCCCAAGGCATTCGACGTCATCGTGACCGGCAACTTGTTTGGCGATATTCTTTCCGACGAGGCCGCCATGCTGACCGGTTCCATAGGCATGTTGCCATCGGCGTCGCTGAATGCGTCGAATCAGGGCTTGTATGAACCCAGCCACGGTTCGGCTCCCGACATTGCCGGCCAGAACATTGCCAACCCGCTGGCAACCATGCTGTCGTCCGCCATGATGTTGCGTTATTCTTTGAATGAAGCCGCCCAGGCGGATCGTATCGAGGCCGCAGTGCAACGCGTCCTGGAGCAAGGATTACGTACCGCCGATATTTATGAAAGCGGCACGACCAAGGTTTCCACCAGCGAAATGGGTGACGCCGTTCTGAAAGCACTAATATAATCAGTACTTCAGATTCAATTTTTACTTTTTAAGCGACAGCAACATGAGCCAAGCAGTAGGTTTGGTCGGGTGGCGCGGCATGGTGGGTTCGGTCCTCATGCAGCGCATGCGCGACGAGAATGATTTTTCCCTGTTCCAGCCGGTGTTCTTTTCCACCAGCAACGCAGGCGGCAAGGCGCCGTCCTGGGCCGATGGCGCAGGCCCTTTGCAAGATGCCTATGACATCGAAGCATTGAAAAAACTGCCCATCATTCTTACCGCCCAAGGTGGCGACTACACTTCGGCCGTGTATCCCAAGCTGCGCGCCGCGGGCTGGAACGGCGTCTGGATCGACGCCGCGAGCACCTTGCGCATGGCTGACGACGCCATCATCGTGCTCGATCCGGTGAATCGTCCGGTTATTGACGCCGCTTTGCAACGCGGCGTAAAAAACTTCATCGGCGGCAACTGCACAGTCAGCTGCATGCTGATGGGCCTGTCGGGTTTGTTCAACAACGACCTGATCGACTGGATGAGCAGCATGACCTACCAGGCGGCTTCGGGCGGCGGTGCACAGCATATGCGCGAATTGTTGACTCAGTTCGGCATTCTGAACGCAGCCGTCAAGCTCAAGCTTGATGACCCGGCCTCAGCCATTCTAGATATTGATCGCGGCGTACTGCAGGCTCAACAAGACGCCGATCTTCCTCGCGATCATTTCGGCGTCCCGTTGGGCGGCAGCCTTATTCCCTGGATCGACAAAGACCTGGGCAATGGCATGACGCGCGAAGAATGGAAAGCCGAAGCCGAGACCAACAAAATTTTGGGCCGCGGCGAAGCATTCGGTACGAAGCCCACGCCTATCGACGGCTTGTGTGTTCGTATCGGCGCCATGCGCTGCCACAGCCAGGCCCTGACTATCAAGCTCAAGCGCGATGTTCCGCTGGATGAAATTACCGATATCCTGCGTGAAGGTTCCAAGTGGGCCAAGGTCGTTCCCAACGAACGCGAGATCACCATGCAACAGTTGACACCTGTAGCAGTCACTGGCACGCTGGATATTCCCGTAGGCCGACTACGTAAAATGTCAATGGGGCCAGAGTATTTAAGCGCTTTTACCGTAGGTGATCAGCTACTATGGGGGGCGGCTGAACCGCTGCGCCGCATGTTGCGAATTACTTTAGGTGAACTCTAGGAATGCATATGTCCCGCTTGGTGTCTCCGTCTGTTGCGTTAGTCTTTAATACTAAACCTTGGGTCGGAGCACTGGCGGCAGCCTTGCTGATAGGCTCGTCTGCGCATGCCGCAAACTTCGGGCACTCACGTATCGTATCGAAGCTGGGGCAGCCCTTGCGCATCGATATACCGGTAACCGAGTTAAGCGCCGACGACTTGCGTTCTATTTCGGTCGTGCCGGCGCCGGCTTCGGCATGGACGCAGATCGGTCTGACACCGCCTGTCGATATTGGCAGTTTGCAAGCTACTTTGGCTGATGGTTTCACTGCCGGTACTAAAGTCATACAGGTGCGTTCCAACCAGGCTTTCGATAAGCCTGTGGCCGACCTGTTGCTTGATGTGCGTACCGCATCGGGCCAGCAGCGCTTTCAGGTAAGCCTGCTGACTCAGGCAGGGCAGGCTACGTTGCAGCCAGCCTTGGCGCAGCCGCAAGGCGGTGCTAGCAAGGCCGGCGCATCAACGGCTACAGCGGGCGTGCGCGCATCCCAAGGGACTATCACTGTCAGGCGTAATGACAACATGTTTGCCATTGCCAAGCGTCATGCCGTACCGGGTGTTACGGTCTACCAGATGATGATTGCCCTTCAGCGGGCCAACCCGCAGGCATTCATCGAAGACAACGTGAATCTGGTCAAGGCCGGTGCAACCCTGTCCATGCCCGATATGGCTGCGCTTACGGCTATCTCCGATAGCGAAGCCAGGCGAATTTTCCAGCGTCAGTCGCAGGCCTTTGCCTTGTATCGGCAGCGTGCGGCGGGGCATGCCTCGGTGGTTGGGAAGGAAGGCGCTGCTGCCAAAGGGCTGCTTTCCTCTGAAGGTGCACCCGCGGCGCAGCAGCCGGCGGCAGGCCCTCGCGACCAGTTGCGCTTGTCTGGCGGCGAGCCGGTAAAAGGTGGCGGGGCTGGCAGTGCGCAAGGTTCGGCAACGGCCCCCGGCGCTGGGGCAGCTGGAGGTTCATCATCGGCTGATGTTCACGCAGATAACCGCGTGGCTACCGAAAAGGGTATCAAAGATTCTGAGGCACGGGTGTCGCAGCTTGAGGAAAACGTCAAACATTTGAATGAGGCCTTGCAGGCTCAAGGGGCGGCAGCCAGCGGTCTGCTGGTTGATGGCGCAAAAGGCCTGGGCTTGTCCTTGCCCGGAACGGCCGGCAGCGCTAACGATGCAAACACCGCAAACACCGCAGATGGCGTAAATAACTCAAGCTCTGCAACAAACTCAAATACTGCAAACACCAATGGCCAGGCAGCCGGCGGCGCAGCACAACCGTCCGCAGGCTCGGCGGCTGCAGTAGGCGGAAACGCCGGCGCCAAAGCTGGGTCGGGGGCTGATGGAGCGCCCGCAGGCAGCAGTAGTGCAACACCAAATACCGCCGCACCGGGCTCCGCTGCGGCAAATAACCAAACTAACGACGCTGCGTCAAAAGGCACCAATGGTGCGGGCAGTGTGGAACAACCTATTTCTAGTAAGGCAGAACAAACCGTGTCGTGGATACAAGAGCATATGCTGGGCGTTATTACCGGCTTGCTGGCATTGATCGTACTTATCATTGCGTGGATATTGCGCCGGGCCAATACGGCTCATAATGATGTTGATCGTCCCGGTCCCGTCACTGAAGCAATGGTCAAAGAAAAGCTCGACCAGATCAATCTGGATCTTGAGCAGGCGCCATCCGAACCTGTTAGCCGAAAAGGCTAGGGCGGCATGCCACGCATCGCGCTGGGGGTGGCCTACGACGGCTCCTTTTGGCAAGGATGGCAAACGCAGCCTAGCGGGCGCACTGTGCAAGACCAGCTGGAGTCCGCGCTTAATCAGTTTCTGGCTCAATCAGTAGGCACTATTTGCGCAGGCCGCACCGATACTGGCGTGCATGGGCTTTGCCAGGTGGTGCATATCGATACGGCCGTGCAGCGGCGCCCCGAATCCTGGGTGCGCGGGCTTAACGCCTTGCTGCCCGATAGTATTGCCGTGCAATGGGCGCAGGCCGTACCCGATGCCTTTCATGCCCGGTTCTCGGCCATGTCGCGTACTTATCTATACCTGGTTCGTAACTCCAGGATCCGTTCGCCGTTGCTGCATGGCCGGGTTGGTTGGGTGTATCACACCTTGAACCTCGATAGCATGCGCGATGCCGCGCAGCGGCTGCTTGGCGAGCACGACTTCAGTTGTTTTCGCTCATCACAATGCCAGGCTGCCAGCCCGGTTCGCACCTTGCAGTCGCTGCAGGTGGAACAATATGGCGAATTTTTCCTGTTTACCTTCAAGGCCAACGCCTTCCTGCATCATATGGTCCGCAACTTGATGGGTGCGCTCTTGTATGTCGGGCAGGGCAAGCAGCCTTCGTCCTGGATGACTGAACTGCTTGCGCAGCGTGATCGCCGATTGGCTGCCCCCACGTTTGCGCCAGATGGCTTATATTTGGCAAAGGCAGACTACCCGGCCGAATTC
>DATJCP010000295.1:0-3555 GCA_035514715.1 Candidimonas sp. | reverse complement strand
TATACCTTCCTGTTCCCTATTTTGTCTCCCGACTCGGAAGTGAAGGCGCGCAATATCTGGTGTGCCAAAGACCAGGCTGCTACTTGGCGCGCCTGGATGCTGGACGGCAAGACGCCACCGGATGCCAATTGCGAAACGCCTGTTGAAACCGTCCTTGCCTTGGGTAAAAAACTGATGGTGCAAGGAACGCCGGCCATTATCTTTGCCGATGGCAGCCGCGTTAACGGCGCATTGCCGCTGGATGCCTTGAAAAAGAAACTGGACGCATTGAACTAAGTTCAGGCGGTTTGTTGGCCCAGCAGAGCGGTAAATCCCTCTGCTGGAATGGGCCTGCTAAAGAAGTATCCCTGATAGTTGTCGCAGCCCAGGTTTTTCAATGCGTCGAGCTGTTCTTGGGTTTCAACGCCCTCGGCGGTGACGGCAAGGTGCAGCGATTTGGCCATGGCGATAACGGCTGTGACGATGGCGGTGTCGTTAGCCTCTGATGTAAGCCCTTTTACAAACGATTGATCAACCTTCAGCACGCTTACCGGTAATTGCTTCAGGTAGGCCAGGCTGGAATAGCCGGTGCCAAAATCGTCGATCGCCAACAGCACACCCATGCCGTCAATGTCGTTAAGCAAGCGGATTGCGCTGGCGGCGTTGTCCATGATCGCGCCTTCGGTGACTTCGAGCTCCAGGTATTTGGGATGCAGGCCGGTTTCTGTAAGCGTTTTCTGTATGCGTTTGCGTAGATCGGACTGCCGAAACTGACGTGGCGATATATTGACGGCCATGATCAGCGGTGCGAAACCTTGCTGTTGCCATTGCATGGCCTGGGCGCACGCGGTGCGCAGTACCCATTCGCCAATCGGAATGATCAGGCCGCTTTCCTCTGCCAGGGGAATGAACTGGGCGGGTGAAATCAGGCCGCGTTCGGCACAGTTCCAGCGGATCAGAGCCTCGGCACCTATGATTTTCCCGGTCTGCATCGATACCTTGGGTTGGTAGTGCAGGACCAGTTCGTTCTTGTCGATAGCCTGGCGCAGCAGATTGCGCATTTCCAGTTTTTCGGTTGTGCGCGCTTCGAGATTGGGTGAGTAATAGGCGTAGGTATTACGGCCTTCGGACTTGGCGTGATACATCGCAATGTCGGCAATTCTTAGCAATGTTTCATTGTCGGTACTGTCGTCGGGGTAAATGCTGATACCTATGCTGACGGTCAGGAATATTTCCCTGTCTGCCACTTTTACCGGTTTTTGGAAGCGCTGCCGAAGCCGGGTTGCCGCTGCGGCGGCTTCAGACTTGGCCGAAATGTTTTCCAGAATAAGCACGAACTCATCGCCGCCTACGCGGGCAATGGTTTCAGTGTCTGGCATGGTTGCCTTCAGTAAGCGAGTTACCGTCTGAAGTGCCTTGTCGCCGGTGAAATGGCCCAGCGTGTCGTTGATTTCCTTGAACCCGTCAATGTCGACATAAAGCAGCGCCAATGACTGTTTCTTATGCTTGGCTCGCAGGGTGGCTTGCATCAGCCTGTCTATGAGCAAGCCGCGATTGGGCAGGCCGGTTAACGGGTCATGAGTAGCCAGGTAGACCAACTGTTCATTGGTTTTCTTTTGCTCTGTGATGTCGTCGGAAATGCCCAGCAGGTATTTGGGCTTGCCGTCGATGTCCAACAGCGACAGCTTGGTCGTGTGCATTATCCTTATCTCGCCAGACTGGGTGACGATGGGCTCATCGGCGATAGAAAGCCTGCCGGACCCGCTCAATGCCGCGCGATCCTTGGCGACAAAAAAGTCGGCCTGTTCTGGCGGGAAGAGGTCGTGATCGGTTTTGCCGATGACGTCAGCTTCGCGCAGGCCGATAAGTGCTTCTCCTGCCGGGTTCAGGCTGACGAAGCGCAGGTCTTTGGCATCTTTTACAAATACCATGCTGGGTATATTGTTGATGACCAGGCCGAGAAATTCCTGACTGCGACGCACTTCGGTGGTGGCGCGTAATGCCGTAAGGCCAAAAGAAACGTCGTTGGCGGTTTCTGTCAGCAGCTGGATTTCTTCGGGGCCAAAAGCCTGTGGGTCCGTTGAAAATATCCCCAATCCGCCGATAACCGTATTGTCTACTCGCAGCGGCAGGCCGATGGCCGAGGCATATCCTTGAGCGGCAGTGTATATGCGCCATTCTGATTGGGTGCGAGCCGTCGATAGATCCAGAAACACTTGTGGAGCCCCGGATCGGACTGCTGTGGTGACTGGCCCCGGGTCAGGGTGCTGTTCATTCCAGTTGGTGCGGGAAAAGCTTGCTATAAGCGCGTCGTCACCGCCGGAGTGTGCTTGCACTTGCAGAGGACTGGAGGGGGCAGTGGGCGCATAGCCGACCCAGGCCAGCTCGTATCCGCCGACTGCCCGGATTAAGCGGCAGATGTCGTCCAGCAGCTTTTTTTCGGAGTGCGCGCGCAATACGGCGCTGTTTGTGGCGCTGCGTACGGCTTGTACGCGCCCGATCCGCAGCAGGGCATCGTGCTGAAGCTGCAGTCGCTCGGCCATGTTGTCGAATTGGCGCGCCAGCGCACCGACTTCGCCCCCGCTGTTACCCAGGCCAGTCCTAGCGCTTAAGACGCCCCGTCCTAATAGTGTTGCTGTGCGGTTCACTACGCTGATCGGGCGTATCACCAGCCAGTTGCTAAGGCCCCAGGCAGCCGCGAGCGCTAATAGGGACCCGATGGCAACGATGAGGAAGTTGCGGACGCTGGCGGACTGGATTGATGCCAAGGATTTGGCCATCGGCACGCCAACACGCAGGTGCAGCGTATTGGTATCGGAAGAGTACAAAGGCAGGTAGGCTGTCATGTATTCCGTGCCATCGCGCCAGACTTCGTTTTGGGTGATGGCGCCGGCCTTGTCCAGCTTTGGTTGTACGTCGCTCCAATTACGGACTTTCTGCCCCAGGTGCTCATGCAGGGGCGCCGCCGCAATCATGGTGCCGGTGGCATCAACCACGGAAGCCATGACGCCGTTGAAGTCAGCCGAACTGATCAAGGCGCGGGTGAGCGCTCCTCCGAGGGATGAGACATTGACTGAAAGAGAAAGGACGTGGGTGACGTTCTTTTCGCCGTCTAGAATGGGGCGGGAAAAAACGATGACAGGCAGGGTATTGAGCTGGTTGATTTGCAAGTTGCTGATGGATGCCGCTTTGCTTGATATCACCTGCTTGAAATTTTCCCTGTCGGCAAAATTGGTGGATTTGATTTCCGGTACGCCCGAGCAAGCTACCTCGCCGTCTGGAAGAATGACAACGATGTTCGCCATTGAGAACGAGCTTTTTAGCGTCGAGGCAAGCAGATCGTCGCATGCAGCGCCTGCCTGGCGAAGTTCGGGTACCGCCGCCAGGTTGGCAAGGAACTGGCTAGGTTCGGGTAGCGTTTCTTTGGAAAAGGTGGCAATCTGGTGGGCAAGGAACTCGGCTTCACGGGCCAGGCTTTGGCGGGCATGCTTATTGTTTTGAATGCCTTGAAAAACCAGCATGGCGACCGCTGGCAACAAAGCCGCCAGGATCAGCAGGAGCAAGCGAGTCCGAAGA
>DATJCP010000294.1:0-5800 GCA_035514715.1 Candidimonas sp. | reverse complement strand
GGCAAAGGCGGTCATGTCGCTCGTGTGCTGGGCTATGTTGAAAGTGCTTTCCCGGCGCGTGAAGGCGGTTGGCCAGAAGCCGCGTAGGCTGGGCGCTACCACGCGATAGTGTTGGCTCAAGGCTGGAAGTTGCCAGCGCCAGTAGCGATAGTCGCACAATGAGCCGTGTATCAATAACAGGATCTCGCCGCTTCCCGTTTCGGTGTAGTGGATGGGGTAGCCCTGGATATCGGCAGTGTACTGAGCAGGCGTATGGGTGGACAGCATGGAGGACATCAAAGTTGGATAAGGTCGTCGACAAAGACGTTGGAATAGCCCAGGCTGCAGCGTTCAAGGCGAGCCTGGACCAGGAAGGCCTGCGCCAGGTTGGCAGGCGTAATGACGGTATGCGGCTCACCGCTGGCCAGCAGCGAGCCGCCATGCAAGAGCAGGGCGAAGTTGGCGTAGCGCAATGCGATGTTCAGGTCATGCAGCACGATAATAATCAGCAGGCCCCGTGCATGCGCCAGTTCTATCAGCATTTGCATGACATGATGCTGGTAATTCAGGTCCAGCGAAGCCAGTGGCTCGTCCAGCAGCAATACTGATGGCTCATGCACTAGTGCTTGGGCCAGGCCGACCAGTTGCTTTTGTCCACCCGACAATTCATCCAGAAAGCGCGCGCCCAGGTGGGCTATGCCCAGATCGGTCAAGATAGCCGCCACTTTCTGCAGGGCGCTTGCTGTGTTGATTGCTGACCTTGCCTTCAGCGCAACCAGTACGGCTTCCGTCACTGTCAGGTGGACGAAGTCCGGCAGGCTTTGCGGTAAATAGCGCATTTTTTCGGCACGCGCCCGCGCGTTCAGCGGTTTCAAATCGATGCCGTCCAGCATCAGGGTGTCGGCGTGTGCCGTAACCAGCCCTGCAATGCTTTTAAGCAATGTTGATTTTCCAGTGCCGTTACGGCCCAGCAGGGCAACCAGCTGGCCGCCAGCAAGTGTCGGCAGTGTCAGCGCCCGCAGTACGCGATTACTGCCCAGGGTGCATGAGAGGCCGCTTATCTGTAGTGTGGTGCTGGTGCGTTCTGGGGGCATGGTTTACTGCACGGTGCGCCGCATCAGGGCGATGATGAAAAAGGGTATGCCCACCAGCGTCGTGACGATGCCTACGGGTATGACAACCTGTGTGCTGATCAGCTTGGCGACAATGGAGGCGCAAATCAATATGGCGCTGCCTATGCAGGCGCTGGCAGGCAAGTACCATCTGTGGTCTTCGCCCCAAAGCTTGCGGGCGATATGCGGCGCAACCAGGCCTATGAAGCCGATGACACCCACCAGCGACACGGCAAGCGCGGCCAGGACGCTGACACGCAGCAGGGCGCCGCGCCGTACGTGCCGGGCATCCACCCCAAAGCTGGCGGCGCGGTCGTCGCCGAATCGCAGGGCTGTCAGTTGCCAGGCATTGCGCAAGGCAAATGGCAAGACCCCCAGCAAGGCGGCGGCCATGATGCCCAGCTTGGTCCAGTCGCTGCGCTCAAGGCTGCCCATCATCCAGAATACGAGGTCTTGCAATGCGGCAGCATTGGCCGTCAGTTGCACGAGCGACAGCAATGCGTTGAAAGTAAATACCAGGGCTATGCCGAACAGCACGATGCCGGCGGTGCCGATGCGGGCCCGGCGCGCGATTGCGTCGAGCAGCAAGGCGCAAAGCAATGCAAGGATAAAGGCGTTCAGGATCAATGCGTATTGAACCGGAACAAGAGGAAGCTGCCAATTGAATACCAGGGTCAGTGCGGCGCCCAGGGCGGCTGCGGATGATACGCCCAGGGTGAACGGACTGGCCAGCGGGTTATTCAATACAGTCTGCATTTCGGCGCCGGCCAGCCCCAGCGATGCGCCTACCAGCACAGCCATCAGGGCCTGGGGAAGACGTATCTGCCACACAATGGCTTCCAGGGTAGGGTCCGTGGAAGGCGCCCCAAGCAAGGTCTGCCATAGGGCAGCCCATTGCAGGTTGGCTGGCCCCAATACCAGATCGAGGCATACCAGGGCAAGGATGGCGGCCAGCAATAGCGCCAGGAAAAGCTTTCTTTGACGCCAAGTGCGCTCGTAGGCGATGTTGCTGGCCAGGGCGCGAGCCGGCATTACTGCAGAAGCTTCAGGCGGCTCTTGGCGGTTTCCGCCGCGGAAGCCTGTGGGTAGTCTTTGACGATTTTTTGCAGGCTGGCCTTGGCGCCCGCCATGTCGTTGAGTTCGATCTGGCTGGCCGCTATGACCAGTAGCGCGTCGGGTGCACGGGGATCATCAGGCGCGGCCTTGATCATGCCCTGCAGGCCTTGTATCGAGCCTTTGAAGTCTTTACTGGCGTACAGGCTGCTGCCCCGATAGAAACGCGCCTCGGGGATCAGGGCGCTGGTGGGGTAGGTTTGAATAAAGGTGGCCAGGGCTGATGCGGCTTCTTTGTACTTGCCGCTGCGAAACAGGCCCATGGCCGAATCGTAGGCGGCTTGCTCTTGTGGATCGCCAACCTGGCTGGAGGCTGTACCGCCTGATTGATCCTGGGTCGAGCGTTTTTCCATTTCGGCTTGCCAGCCCAGCTTTTCCAGTTGGCCGCGCATGCTGGCCATTTCGTGCTGGATGGTTTCCATCTGATCGGCCAGTTGCATGCGGGCTTGGCGATTCTGTTCGCTGAGCTGCTTGATCTGTTCGCGCAGTTCGAGAATGGCACGGCGAGCCTCGTCATCGGCAAAGGCCAGCGCTGGCGTAGCAAACATGGCGGACAGGGATAGGGTGGTGGCCAGTACGGCGGCGCGCAAGGGCAAGGAGTAAACGCTCATTTCGGTGTTCCGTTCAAATAAAAACGCCGCGGCGGAATGCCGCCACGGCGTTACAGTCTAAGTGATCAGATATTAGCGCTGATACACGATATCTGCACGACGGTTTTCAGCATAGTCGGCTTCGGTGCTGCCCAAGGCTTTGGGCTTTTCCTTGCCGAAGCTGATAGCTTCGATCTGGTTGCTGTTGACGCCCAGCAGGGTCATCATACGCGCAACCGCGTCGGAGCGGCGCTGGCCAAGTGCCAGGTTGTATTCCGAACCGCCACGTGCATCGGCGTTGCCTTCGATGCGGATTTTTTGCTGGCCGTGACCAGTAAGGTACGTCGAGTGCATTTCGACCAGGCTGCGGTATTGGTCAGGGACAGTGTAGCTGTTGAAGTCGAAATAGACCGAGCGCTGTTGAGCGAGCGGGCTTTGCGGATTAAACGGGTCCATGATCTGCCCCGAGCTGGCCGAATCCGAGCCACCGCCAGTGCCAGTACCGGACTGGTCTAGGGGGACGGAGCTACATGCTGCCAATGTGGCAACGATAGCGGCTATAGAGAGGCGTCTTGCGATGCGCGAGCTCATTTAAGTTCCTTTGAAAAAGAGTCACACTGAAAATTAATTGGTAAATGGTCCCCAGGTTGGTTCGCGTACTTTTCCGCTAAGTGCTGACAGCGTTTGGCGGACTCGACCATCAACAGAAGTAACAGCTAAAACGCTACGCCCACCTTGTACAGAACTATATAGGATTTGCATTCCGTTCGGTGCAAAACTTGGTGACTCGTCATCGGGCCCGGCGGTCAATAATTGCTCAGATCCAGACCCCATGTTTTGTATTGCAATACGGAAAGCACCATCTCTGCGTGTAACGTACACCAGGTTATTGGCATCTGGCGACAGGGCCGGTGAAATATTGTAACTGCCGCTAAAGGTAATGCGTTGCCCGTCGCCACCTGATACTGGCACTTTGTAGATCTGGGGGCTGCCGCCACGATCACTGGTGAAAATCAGGGATGAACCATCGGGCGTGTAGTGGGGTTCTGTGTCGATTAGCGGAGACCGCATTATCCTGCGCAGGCCCGATCCGTCTGCGTTGATGGTGTAGATTTGGGATATGCCGTCGCGTGAAAGGACGATGGCCAGTTGCTGCCCGTTAGGCGACCAGGCGGGTGCGCTATTGTTGCCTTTGAAGTTGGCAATAGGCACGCGTTGACCGCTGGACAGGGTTTGAACGTATACAACAGGCTTGCCTGCTTCGAAGCTGACGTAGGCAAGACGCTTGCCATCGGGAGACCACGAAGGCGAAATAATCGACTGCTTGGAGCGCAGCATGACCTGCGGATTTTGGCCGTCGGCGTCTGCAATTTGTAACTCATAGCTGTTGCCAGTTTGCAACACATAGGCGATGCGGGTGGAGAATACGCCACGCACGCCAGTGATCTGTTCGTACATACGGTCGGCTATCTGGTGGGACATCCGGCGCAATTCTTTTTCGGTGCCGGCAAAGGCAACGCCGTCCAATTGCGTTTTACGTACCGAGTCGACCAGGCGATAGCTGATGTTGTATTGGCCGCCTGTTTGTGTGACCGAGCCATAGGCCAGATAGTCTGCGCCCTTGTTGCGCCAGTCGTCGTAGGCGATGCTGCTTTCGGCGTTCAGGCTGGCGCCAGTGGCGTTGATCAGCCGGAACTGCCCGGAGCGGGTCAGGTCGGCGCGAATGATCTCGGCGATTGCCTGGCCTTGCGCGTCACCGGCGAAATCGGCCGTGGCAATAGGGTATTGGGTGGCGCCCACGCCCGAAATATCGACGCGCAACTGGGCATCGGCGGGGCGGGCAGCAACAAGGCCGGCGGCCACTATGAGCGTTCCAATGGCCCATACGCGCCAAGGGCTGGGCGCGGCGGTCTTGGCTGTAGCGACGTATGTCATATTCACTATCTCCTGTTAGTCGTACATTCGGTAATCGCCGTCGATATAGGACGGGTATTTGCCACTAGGCGGTTTAGGGAAGGGTGAGCAAGCTTCAATCCCTTTTTTGACTGCATCATCAAAATGGGAATTGCCAGAAGAGCCTTTTACCAGCACTTTTTCGACCTTGCCATCTGAAGCAAGATTAGCCCTGTATTGTACTGTCGGGTTGGCTCGGCCCTGCCGCGGAGGAACGTTAAAAATGACGCGCGGCCGTATGCAGGCCCTGACTTTCGAAGCATAGCCATTATCGGTACCACCGCCGCCGGACTGGTTGCGGTCGGCTGTGCCGCCGGGTATGCCTGCTGCGCCCAAGGCGTCGCCGCGCATGGCCGCACGTATCGCATCACGCTTGGCCGCTGCGGCTTTTTCGGCCGCTGCCTTCTTGGCGGCATCTTCTTTGGCCTTTTTATCGGCTGCTGCTTTCTTTTCAGCTGCCGCTTTTTCTTCCTTGGCTTTTTCCTCTGCTTCCTTGGCTTTTTTCTCGGCTGCTACTTTCTTTTCTGCCGCAGCTTTTTCAGCCGCAGCCTTTTCAGCGGCGGCTTTTTGCGCTACCGCTTTTGCCTTCTGTTCGGCGGCGGCTTTTTCCGCTTGTTCCTGTTCCTTGGCTCGTTGTTCGGCGGCTACTTCAGCAGCCTTCTTGGCAGCATCTTCTTCGGCCTTCTTTTTCTGTGCAGCGGCTTTTTCAGCCGCAGCCTTTTCGGCGGCAGCCTTCTCTGCGGCGGCTTTTTCAGCAGCAGCTTGTTCAGCTTTCTCTTTTTGTTCGCGTTCCTTGCGCGCCTTTTCGATGGCGATCTCTGGATCTACCTCGGGTTGCGGGGGCGCCACTGGTGGCTTTTCGGCAACTGGAGGTGGCGGCGGCGGTGGGGGCGGTTCGGGAGTCGGCTCGGGTTCGGGCTCAGGCGCTGGCTGAGGTTCCGGTTCGGGCTGTGGTTCGGGCGGCTGTTCTACCGGTTCAGGCTCGGTTTCCGGTTCCGCAGCAGTAGGTGTAGTGCCGTCGGCCCAGAGTTCAACCTGTACCGGATTAGGGTT
>DATJCP010000293.1:0-9268 GCA_035514715.1 Candidimonas sp. | reverse complement strand
CGATCTACACGCGACACCACCACACCAGCGGCGGTGGAAATAACCAGCGCGGGAATTTGCGCGACCAGACCGTCACCGATAGTCAGCAGCGTATACACACGGCCGGCTTCGCTGAAAGCCAGATCGTGCTGCCCTACGCCTATGATCAGCCCGCCGATAATATTGATGACCATAACCAGCAAGCCAGCAACCGCGTCACCGCGCACAAATTTACTGGCGCCGTCCATGGAACCATAGAACTCGGCTTCCTGGGAAACCTCCAGACGGCGGCGGCGAGCTTCGTCTTCGCCAATCAGGCCAGCGTTCAAGTCGGCGTCGATAGCCATTTGCTTACCAGGCATGGCGTCAAGGGTAAAGCGCGCACCCACCTCAGCGATACGTCCGGCACCCTTGGTGATAACCACAAAGTTGATAATGACCAGGATCACGAAAACAATGATACCTACGGCAAAGTTGCCGCCCACCAAGAAGTGGCCGAAAGCTTCAATAACCTGGCCAGCCGCATCGGGCCCCTTATGCCCGTGCAGCAGCACTACCCGTGTCGAAGCCACGTTCAGCGATAAACGCAATAGCGTCGCAAACAGCAGCACCGCCGGGAATGCGGCAAAGTCCAAGGGTTTCTTGGTAAACATCGCCACCAGCAATATCATCACAGACAACGAGATATTGAAAGTAAACAGCAAGTCCAGGATAAACGGCGGCAGCGGCAGAATCATCATGGCAAGTACCATGAGGATCAATACCGGGCCGGCCATCAAGCGCGCATGCTGCGCGCCATTGTTCTTGAGTAAAGCTAAAAAACTATTCATTATGCGTTTGTCGCAACCTTATGTTTGCCCGCTGGATCAAGCTCTGGCGGGACCATCAAACTGGAAGGCTTCTGGGGTTCCATCCCCATTCCCATATTCCAGCTGCGCAATTGAAATACCCATGCCAACACTTCGGCCACAGCCGAATACAATTCAGCTGGAATTTCCTGGCCCAGTTCTACGTTGTGATACAAGGCACGGGCCAAGGGCGGCGCGCTAAGCATGGGCACCTTGTGCTCAGCCGCCAGGCTACGCAATCTGGCGGCAACCAGACCCGAACCCTTGGCCACCACTTGAGGCGCTCCACCCTGCCCTTCTTTATAAGTCAACGCCACCGCGTAGTGCGTCGGGTTGGTGACGATAACATCGGCGTTTGGAACTTCAGCCATCATGCGCCGGCGCGCCATGGCACGCTGTTGCTGGCGTATCCGCCCCTTGACGTGAGGATCGCCGTCGCTTTCCTTGTGTTCCTGCTTCACGTCCTGCTTGGACATGCGCATTTTCTTGTAATGGCTAAAGACCTGCCATGGCGCATCGATCAGCACAATCATGACCAAAGCCGAAACAATCAACGCACAACACAAGGCCACCAGGCCCATGCCTGCGATCAGGGCTTGCGTTGGCGTCGTATGCATCAATGACAGCATCTGGTCGCGGTAATTCCAGATGACCATGGCGCCTACCGTACCTATGACGGCAGCCTTGGCCAAAGTCTTGATCAACTCCACCAGGGTTTGGGCCGAAAACATCCGCCCCACGCCTTTGATGGGATTAAGCCGCTCGAACTTGGGCTCCAGCGCCTTGGTGGAAAACATAAACCCGCCAAGTATTACTGATGAAAAAATCGCCACTACCACCAGCACCACAAATAGCGGCGCCAACAGCAACAAGGCCTGCAAAGCCGAATTTGCAGCGACTGAAAGCATGACATTGGTGTCCTGCCCAACCCGCAGATCGAACCATAAGCCCGAGCGCAATATCCCATTCAAACCTTGGTACATTTGCGCACCGCCGAACCATAGCACAGCCACGCCAGCTCCCAACAACATAAACGTGTTGAGCTCGCGTGAACGCACGACCTGCCCCTCTTCACGCGCCTTTTCCAGGCGCCTCGGAGAGGCGGGTTCGGTTTTTTCGAGGTCGCTGTCCTCAGCCATTCAGTGACATAAAAACGGGGAGTTGATACGGAGAAATTCAATCAACGACGATTTTAGCCTTCTCAAGGCGGGACTAAGGGCCGAGCAAGCGGGCTAAATACGCTTAATTCAGCCTCCATGAACAGCCTCTGGCACGACTGAATGCAGCCCTGCAGGTATCAAGCGTGCCTGCACGCCTCTTCGAAGCGGGCATAATCCACTCCTATGCGCACCGCACCCCAGCGAGTATTCCCGATATCAAATGGGAGAGACAGATCAGTAACGATTTCACCTGTATCCCGGGTATAGGTCTGGCACAGCACCCCCGAAACATTCTTGATGGCAGCCTGGCACACCCGATCATCGAAAATACGCTTGTGACGTACATGCCGGGTATCATGATCGAGATCACCGGTAGGTTGGCGCGAATACCGGCTATTGTGGGTGGGACAGTAGCCGCGCTGGTCGACCAACAAGGTATAGAATCCGGCAGGAAGCTGATCGAGTACGTAATCCAGTATTTGCATCAGGGGCTGATCGATGGCGCTGTCGTAGGCTGTGTGGTAGCGCGCAGGATTGCTACCGGCGATGCGGCGATACTGCGTATCGAAGATATCCACGCCCCGACCATTAGCCTGCTGCAGCAACTTGCTGCAAGCCGCGCTTAATGATTCCAGCATCATGACCAGCGAATCGAACGGCGTATTGCCCGTACGCAGAGCGGCCAGCATTTCCTGCAGGCGCTCGGACTTCGAGCTTACCGCCATCACCTGGTCGTTCATGGCAACCATGCCGCTTTGCACTTGCGAGCTAAGCGTAGCAATACGCGCTATGGAGTGATTCATTTCCTGGTTGGTCATGCTTACCTGAGAGACCGTATCGACAACTTCAGTCATGCGGCCATCCATACGCTCGAATTCCTTGACGAACTGGTCGAAACTGAAGGTAAATTGGCTAACCACGAGGTCTGATGCGCTCATGTCCCTATGCATCTGGTCCGTCTTGCCTCGCGTATCTGCGACCAGGCCCAGGATTTCGCTGGTGTGCTTAACAATTTCACCGGTGGCCGAATTGACGCGCTCAGCCAACTTGCCCACTTCGCTGGCAACTACAGCAAAGCCCTTTCCCGCTTCCCCCGCGCGGGCCGCCTCGACGCCGGCATTCAAGGCCAGTAAATGCGTTTGCAGCGCAATGTCTTTAATCAGGCGATTGGTATCTTCCACTGACTGGGCACGCTGACTAAGCTGCGATACCACACCTGAAAAAACTTCCATTTGCGCAGCCACCCTTTCGACTCGCTGATGAAGCTCGGTCAGTTGCCCCAGCGTATCGTGGGCAACCTGCATTTGCGCATGAAAAGCAGTGGCAACATCGTTGACCGATAAAGACGTCTGTTCAGACATGGCGGCGATTTGCCCGCCTCGCACAGCCAGACCCTCGGCTTCGCCAGCTTGCTCACGCGCCATGTCCCGGCATTGCTGAGTTTGCGTTTGCAGTTTTGCGGCACTCAACGATATGTCGATGCTAGCCTGACGCATAGTCACGAAGCGCTCGCGCAGGCCGGATAGAAACTTGGACAATGGCCAGGCTAGCGGGCTAAAGGTCCAGGCCCTATCCGATAATGTCGCCTGCCCACGGCTTAGGCGACCCAGCAAGCGCGATACACCAACAGTGCGCCGATTTTTTGCATCCATGCTCATGTCTCCCACCTTTTATAAGGTTTCTTTTTGGGGCCGGCCTTTAAAAAGGGCCAGGAACGGCTTTACAGCACCGTTACTTTTTTTAGCACTAAGACGTTATCGTTAACTTGCGATCAGACAAACATTGCCGGATTAGCGCCGCCCGACGCGTAATCCGACATACAACACTACAAATTTGAGTTTAAAAACCCAAGCTATCCAACAAGTCGTCTACTTGGTCCTGGCTGGTGACAACATCGACCTTGCCGGCCGGGTTGATAGCGGGACCATTCATGAGCGAGTTTGTTTCTTCGCGACGCTCTTGGGGAACGTTATCGATCAAGACCTGGACCAATTCAGTTTCTATTGCAGAGACCACCCCAAGCATCTTCATGATGACCTGGCCGGTAAGATCCTGAAAGTCCTGGGCCATGATGATATCCAGGAGGTTGCTTTGCGAAACCTGTGTCTTTTCAGGGATATCCTTGAGCAGCGCACGGGTATCATCTACCAGCTCGCGCGCCTGATCGAGCTCAACGGGGTGATCAAACCAGTTCTGCCAACGCGCATCCAGCGCCTTGGCATCGCGCTGCATACTGTCCTGCAAGGGCTGAGTCTGCTCAGCGGCATTCAGCACACGGTTAGCCGCCTGCTCGGTCATGTGCGCCACATAATGCAAGCGATCGCGGGCATCGGGAATCGCGTGAGCCGCATCCTTGATTGCTTGATCAAGGCCCAATTCCCGCATACTTTCGCGCAGCATGCGCGTCAACGACGCGATACGGTGGATCAAATCAACGGGCTGACCGTCAGCGTCGAGAGCCACAGGAGTATCCGCGACATTCATTCTTATTCTCCTTTATGCACCCAGCTTCTCGAAAATCTTGTTAAGCTTTTCTTCAAGCGTAGCAGCTGTAAAAGGCTTGACCACATAACCATTGGCCCCGGCCTGAGCCGCTGCAATAATATTTTCTTTCTTGGCTTCGGCGGTAACCATCAAGACGGGCAACTTTGCCAAGGCCGGATCGGCACGAATGTGCTGCAACATGACCAGCCCATCCATATTGGGCATATTCCAGTCGGACACGACAAATTCAAAGTTGCCGTTACGCAGCTTTTCAAGACCCATGGCGCCATCTTCGGCCTCGTCCACGTTCTCGAACCCCAGGTCCTTAAGCAGGTTCTTGATGATCCGACGCATTGTCGGGAAGTCATCCACAACCAAGATTTTCATGGTTTTCTGTACCACTTAACACGCTCCAAAATAATAAATAACTACCAATCTCAGGTAGGAAAACTCAGACCCGGTGACCATACGAGCCAGCACTGGCAAGTATGCGTTCGCTTATTTCCGAGAGCGGCACTGCGCTATCGGCTGCTCCGATATGCAATGCCTCGCGGGGCATACCAAATACCACACAACTTGCTTCATCCTGGGCAAAGGTGATGGCCCCCGCTTGCTTCATAGCGAGCATGCCCTGAGCACCGTCTTTGCCCATTCCTGTCAAAATCACACCTACCGCATTCTTTCCAGCGACCTGCGCCGCCGAGTGAAACAGCACATCGACCGACGGACGATGACGATTCACAGGATCACTGTGTTCCAGCTTGACCACGTAGTTGGCGCCCGAACGGGCCAGCTTCATGTGGGCAACACCGCCCGGCGCCAGGTAGACATGGCCGGGCAATACGCGCTGGCCGTCTTCCGCCTCATGGACTTCAACGGCGCATAGATTATCCAGGCGCTGCACAAAAGACCGGGTAAAGCCTGCGGGCATATGCTGCGTAATCAGGATGGCGGGGCTATTGGCCGGCAAAGGCTCAAGAACTTGCCGTATGGCTTCTGTGCCGCCTGTCGACGCGCCGATCAACACCAGTTTTTCAGTTGTGGAAAACACATGGGTCAAGCGCCGGGCTGGCGCTGCGCTGGCAGGCTTCGCGAGTTTTGGCCGCGACGCGGCCGCTCCGCGAATCTTGTCGGCAATGAGTTCACTATATTCCAGCAGCCCATCACGCAAGCCCAGCTTGGGCTTAGTAACGAAATCAACCGCACCAAGCTCGAGCGCGCGCAGGGTCACTTCGGAATTGCGCTCGGTCAGCGAAGACACCATGACAACCGGCATGGGCCGCAAGCGCATCAAGCGCTCGAGAAAATCCAGGCCGTCCATCCGGGGCATTTCGACATCCAGCGTAAGCACGTCGGGGTTATGCTGTTTGATCAGCTCCCGCGCAACGAGCGGATCGGGGGCCGATGCCACAACTTCCATATCAGGCTGCTTATTAATGATTTCGGTCATCAGCCCCCTGACCAATGCGGAATCATCAACACACAGAACTCGAATTTTCTTCATTTTATGCAATTCAATAAAAACGATGACGCAACACCAGGCGTTCCCGCTAGGTTGGCGTATATACCGTCTGCCCCTGCAAGCGGAATGCTTTGGTCAGATAGGTAAAGTTTTCGGAATGACCCGCAAATAGCAGGCCGCCTGGCTTCAGTAAGGGCGCAAAGCGCTCCAGAATGCGCGTCTGGGTTGGCTTATCGAAATAAATCATGGTGTTTCGACAAAATATAGCGTCGAACTTGCGATCGGTAGGCCAACTATTGGACAGCAGGTTAAAAGTATCGAACTCAACCATATCGCGCAGACTGGACTTGACTCGCACCATGCCCGAACGACGTCCCGTCCCCCGCTGGAAATACTTTTTAAGATAGTCCTCGGGAACCGGCTGCACCCGTTCCAGGGAATAGACTCCTTCCTTGGAGCGCTCAATAGCGCGCGTGTCGATATCGGTGGCGAATATCGATACGCCGACATCGGGCTGCAAGCACGATTCGCGCAAGGTCATTGCAATGGTGTAGGGCTCCTCGCCGGTGGAGGCTGCGGCACACCATACTGAAAATGGTTTTTTCCGGCTCTTGGCAAATTTTGCCAATATCTCGAAGTGATGCTGCTCGCGAAAGAAAGCCGTATGGTTGATCGTGAACGCGTTGACAAACGCCTCCCATTCAGGCGAATGAGAATTTTGTTCCAGATGATCCAGATATTCCTTTACATTGCTAAGGCCCAAGGTTTTAGTGCGCAGCCCCAGTGTGCGCGCGGCCATTTCATATTTGTGGCTGCCAATCACAATCCCTGCTCTGGCGCGTAATATACGGGCGGCGCGCTCAAAGTCGTGCTGCCCGACCTCGGCGAGGACGGGCATGGTAAAAATAGATTGTGCTTGTGGCTGAGACATGTATTTAGTAATTCGCTAACGCAGCAAGAGATTGCGCCTTGTCGGATGACTGCAATGTAGGATCCGGACCCGACTTGGAATGTCTTAGCTGAGCAGCTGCAACATCGATAACTTCATTGGTATTGATTTTGAAGACGGCGACGGCTTCTGTCAGACGCGAAGCCTGCTCCTGCAACGAGCCTGCCGCCGCGGCAGCCTGCTCGACCAAGGCGGCATTCTGCTGCACCACGCCGTCCATTTCTGTGACGGCCTGATTCACCTGCTCGATGCCATCGGACTGCTCGTGCGAAGCGGAAGAAATCTCACCCATGATAGTGGTGACGCCTTGTACCGATCCCACCACCTCCTGCATGATCTGGCCTGCCTCGCTAGCCTGTTGCGCCCCTGCCTTTACCTTAACCAATGACTCTTCGATCTGCTCCTTGATTTCCTTGGCCGCTTGCGCACTACGCTGGGCCAGTGATCGCACTTCACCCGCCACGACGGCAAACCCCCTGCCCTGCTCGCCCACCCTGGCAGCCTCGACTGCGGCATTCAGAGCCAGGATATTGGTCTGGAAGGCAATACCGTCAATGACACCAACGATCTCGGCCATTTTCGCTGAACTGGTGGAAATTTCGTCCATGGTCGCCACGACGGCCGATACCGCCTGCCCACCGCGTACGGCAACGTCGGATGCGCCCTTGGCCAACTGGTCAGCCTGTTCGGCGTTATCAGTATTTTGACGTACTGTACTGGCAAGCTGCTCCATGCTGGCGGCGGTTTGCTGCAACGATGCCGCCTGCTGTTCGGTACGGCTGCTAAGGTCGGTGTTGCCCATGAAAATTTCACGGGAGCCCAGGTTGATTTCATCAACCCCCTGGCGCACGACACTTACCGTGCGTGTCAGACTTTCCTGCATGCGACGCATGGCTTCGTATAGCCCTCCAATTTCATTTTTGGAAGTAACGTCGATACGTTGAGTCAAATCGCCAGCGGCGATGCGGTCGAAGTGCGTACCAGCCAAGCGCAACGGCCGCAATACCATGCGGCTAAGAAACGCATAGGTTACTAACGCGATAATCACACAAACCAGCATAGCCACGGAAACCAACTGAATCACCAGATCGTATTGGCCGGCTTCCCTCTGGTAGGCCTGGTCGATGATCCGCTGCTGATAGGCATTCAAGCTCCCCAGGGAACTGTACAAGTCCTCTTCCAGGAATAGCGTGGTCAGTCCAACAAAACTGTGATATTCCTTGACATCGCTGTTCAAAAGCATATTGAACAAGGGCTTGACCCCGCCGTCCATCAAGGTTGCATAGCCTTCAACAACGCGCTCATAGCGTTGCTCTGGGTCAGGGATGTCCTTGATAAGCTCGCGATAAGCGGAGAAACGCGACAACGATTTATCGTATTTGGCACGGGCCTCATCAATCAGCTTGCGCGATTCATCGCTCAATACCGATGATGTGCTTTCGGCTCCGCTCCATTCTGCGGCAATCGCATTTGCCTGCTGGTCGCTGTTGACAATAAAGCTGGTAACGGCGCGCCCAAGTATGGTTTGAACGTCCTTGTATCCATCGACGGCCTCGTACAAGGCTGCGCCTAGGCGCTGATTTTGGACAATATTGTGCAGCGACTGATTACTCGCGCGCAATGACAGTACGCCCAACGCAGCGCCTGCAACAAGCATGATTAAAAAAAACACCAGGACCAGAATCAGGCTGGTGCGAATCTTCATGTTCGAAAACAGCGACATTTTGCGCATACTGCATTGCCTTATATTTATAAATACCAAAACGCCCATGCGACGGGCGCTGCTTACCCGCTTAAGCTATGGCGGCGCTTTCAACCAAGGCCATTTCTTCGCTGGTCATCAGTTTCTCGATATCTACCAAAATCAACATGCGTTCGCCCAAAGTACCGATACCGGTCAGGTATTCAGTGGAGAACGCCGTACCGAATTGCGGTGCCGCGCTGATATGCGACGGCTGAAGCATCAGCACGTCAGACACCCCATCGACCACTACGCCGACAACACGCGTCTTGAGATTAAGAATGACCACCACGGTTTGATGGTTGTACTCGACGGTTTCAAGATTGAACTTGATGCGCATATCCACAATGGGAACGATAATGCCGCGCAAGTTTGTGACGCCCTTGACGAACGACGGCACATTGGCGATACGGGTCACGGTTTGAGCGTCGTAGCCGCGAATTTCCTGAACCTTCAAGATATCGATGCCGTACTCTTGCGCCGCAAGCGTAAAAACCAGGAATTCCTGACCGGTGGTATCGACCTGCTCGGCATTGGACTCGAACTTATTGAACATTGTTTTCTCCGAAACTTAAAAAGGCGTTATATGGTTGTTTTGTCGCGTGTGAAACGCATCAAGGCAAACACATCCACAATCAGCGCGAC
>DATJCP010000292.1:0-3870 GCA_035514715.1 Candidimonas sp. | reverse complement strand
CGGCCTCGACATGCTGGCCTGAAAAAGGGCCAACATACTAACTGGCTGTGTTGGCTTGGCCTCCAGTTTGAGATGTCTGGACTCGCCGCTGGCGAAGTCCAGAACCGCTGCGCAACTATCTTTGATCTTTGGCACGCCCTTGAATGTATCGGAAGCTTCAGCCTGGCATGCTTTCAACCCCGATTTGATCTCTTCTTTGAATTTCTTATCTCTTACCTTGCCTGGGTTGCTGTCGGTGGTCGATAGATTCGTGGAGTAGCGCTTATACAAGGCGATGCTGCGCGCCATATGGCCTTCATCCTTGATGTTTGCATTCAGGCTTTTTATCCGTACCTCGCCAAGCGCGGCTAGTGCTCCCTCTGCAGCCGATAGTAGCGGGTGCCCGCCGAACATGTTGCGTTTGCCCATTCCGCCAATGGATCCGGCCAGGATATTTTGCTGAAGGTTGTTCAGTGCGGATATTTTGTCTAATTCGAACGCTAGGCCGCCTTGCATAGCGTCTGGCTGGTTGAACGACAACTCCACTTTGCCTTCGTCATCATCGAAAAGCATGTCCCATTTAACATGGACTGAAAGGGGCGGTAAATTGGCCCGGCCACCAGCTTGAATGTAGTCTAAATCGCCAAGGGGGCTGCGGCCCTGCGCATCCGACATACCGTTAAGCTGCAGGTCGATCCTTTTACGATCCTTGGTGTCGGTAAAGTCTTTTAGCTGGATGTGTGTGATACGCAATGCTTCGGGTTCGGAGCCGACCCTGATCGATACGTTTTCAATTTTCACATTGCCAAATGGTGATGCAGAGAGGCTTTCCCATTGGACATTTTGGCGAATTCCATACTCGTCAAGGAAGGCAGATATGGATTCCTCAGCCCGACTGGTAGCTACATGCGAAAGAGCAAACCATCCCACCACAGTGATCGCGGCGATGGCGCTGCCAATAGCCAGGTACTTGTTTTTTTGATTCATAATCATCGGATGTTCTGTTGTCAGGGTTGGTTGGCTTGTTCGATAACGAGGCGTGCAGCTTCTGGCGTCCATTGCGGGTCGCTAAACTGCAAACGGGCAAGTGCCAGTGGGTCGGCCATGTCAAGACACCCATCTTTGGCGCAAGACAGAATGCTTTCCTGATTCGCTGTAATCAGGGTTAGCGGCAGGCCTTCGCCATCGAGTCGTTTGCCATCAAGCGTGACTTCGCCCCTTACCATGTACCACTGATTTTTCAGGGCTTTCCCGCCGACCAGACGCATGTCGTAAGGCCAGTCCACCTTGGCATCGTCGCCATCGCTACCCTTTACGTGCACGATGCGTGTAATTGATGTTTTCTTGCCGCTCATTAGCCTGTTGTATCGGCCGCCCAGTATGAGTTTGTAGTCGACGTCATTTTGCAGGTCGGCCAATACTTTTTGAGGGCCAGCCTTACTGTTGTGCATCAACGAATCGTAGGTGGCCAATTTGCTTCTTTCGCGGTTCGCATTGTCAATCAGCTTTGCCTGGCGAAGACGAGCCTCTTGTTGCTCTTGCATACGTTTTTGCTGGGCCAACCGTTCGTCGCGCTGAAAAAGGTAGTTTGTGCCGCGTCGAAGATCGAGTTGCCACTCGCCTTTGGCCCGTTCAGTACGCCAGTCGGTTTGTCGGCTTACATCAATGGAGTACAGGCGGTGATTGTGCTCTTCCTTAACAACGCCATTTTCGAAATCATCGGCGAAAACCAGGCGGCTGGATCCGGCCCATGGCATGGCTGAGTTCTGTAGTGCCGTTAGGGCGCTCAGGACAACACCCTTGATTTGGTCGGCCTGACGGAATACGGCCTCGTTCGCGGTGACGGCATCAATACGTGGGTCTATGTGCCAGACGCCAATGCCGTTATAGGCTCTGGTACTGGCCCGCAGCAGGAAATAGGACTGTGATGGGGCGTCATGTCCCAGATGTAGCCATAACGTGCTTTTGCCGTCGGTTGCAGCTAGGCTCGCGTCCGTCACCTCTTTCGTAAATGGGATGCCCGATGCAAACCACAAGTTATTGGTACGTGTAAGAATGGCACCATCGGAGCGCTCCAACGTTAAACGGCCTTTACCTGTGGCTAAACCGCCTGGCGCGCAACTGAGGCCTTCGGACTTAAGAGATAAATATTGCGCGCTTTCACCCAAGTCGAACCGGGAAAGGATTTTGCATCCGTTCTGGTCCAGCATGGTCGTGAGGAACTTGGCTTGTGCGCGGACGTCGGAGTCGCTTTGAGGCTTCCAGCCGTTTACTGTGAAGTCGGCGGGAGGAGGGGTTGGGGCCGGTGTAAGGGCCGCCGTCACTGCCGCTACATTAGAAGCCGCTGGTGTTTGTACTGGAGCAGCTGGTTGTGCCGCCGGTGCGACCGTTGGAGCAACGGCGATAGACTCTTGCGCCGGTTTTGCTTCTGTTTGCGCCGCTGACGCTACATTGTTAACGATAGGCGGCGAGATTGTCGTTGCGGCCGTGAGCAAGGCCGGTACTGGAGCGTCGGCGATCGACGGCGTTGTGACAATCTGAGTCGGGGCTGGCGAGGCGGGCGCAATTTGCGTAGCTACCGGTGCGGCGGCCACAGCAGTGGGACTGGCCTTAGTCTGAGCCACGTTCGCAGGCGCGGTGACTAGGGCCCAGTTGGTCGCCTTCGAGCTGGTTCCGTGTGCTATTGCGTTGCCCTGCGCGTTGGCACTTGCCCAATTAACCACGGTCGCCGTGGGGCACTGCTGGTCAAGCAGCGCACCGAGTTTGGGCATTAAGGTCGTCAGCGCGCTGGGGTTGGGCTCTGCCAGATATACAACGCGCATAGTCAGCTGTGGCGAACACCACGAAGCGCCGGCGGCATGCTCTACAAAAATTTCTATCTGTTCCGACTTCGAAAACGCGAGCCGATGGCTTTCCGCCCAAACGGAACCACTTGCGAAGGCAGATGCCATCGCAAGGCAAATAATACGTTTCATCATGCTTTTTTTATCCGATTTGCCAGGCGCCATCTAAGGCTTGGCATGCATCTACAGTTTTGGATTCGTTGCCGGCGGCAGTCTTGACGTCATACTGAACGGTGCGGCAGGTAGTCTGTACAGCAACCTTTTCAATGACGGGGGCGCTGGGTTCGATGGTATCCAAGTCAAAGCCCTGCGACTGTGCCTGCGCTACAGAGATGGAGTCAAGGTCCGTAGCCTGGTCTGCCTTGGCTATGACAACCGGTGCCACTAAGGGAGCATGAACATACCCGACCGTAACGCCTTTGCGTCCGACTGCAATCCAGTCGTTTTCCGTTTTTCCGATAGCGGAAAACGATTGCCCTGCAGTGAATCCGCCCACTTTCTCGGACTTGGCATCAGGTGCCGCCCGCAGGTTGACAGAGCGTACGGCACGATAGGGCTGATTGATGATGGTCATCGTGTCGGAACGGGCAATTTTGACTGAACGTTTTACCGTGGCATCTTGTGTTACTTGTTTGGAAGAAACAGGCTTGATCGTGGCGGACGCACCGCTATGGTCGGACTTCCATGCGACTGCCTTCCCGCTTTCCAGAGCTTGCTGTGTATGTACTGCCAAGGCTTCCTGGTCTTTTTTGTCGAGATTGGAACCAATCCAGTTGCCCAAAGCGCCACCCGCCAGGGCACCGACAATCATGGCAATTGCCCGGCCCGAGCCACCGCCGATCTGACTGCCCAGCAAAGCCCCACCCACCACTCCGACCACAGAGCCCACAGTCTGCTTGGAGCCCCACTCGCCCGTGGTCGCGCATCCGGTCATACCGAGTGATGCAATCGTTAATACTGCCAGGACTTTCTTGCCTTTAACCATGTCTTATGTGCCTTTGCGCGAAGTGAACAACTAAAATCGATGCCACGCAGCATCGGATGAACC
>DATJCP010000291.1:0-4551 GCA_035514715.1 Candidimonas sp. | reverse complement strand
GGTCGAAATGAGCGACTTCGAAAAGGCGAAAGACAAGATCATCATGGGCGCAGAGCGCCGCTCGCTGATCATGCCCGAAGAAGAGCGCCGCAATACCGCTTACCACGAGTCGGGCCACGCACTGGTTGCGCGCAGCCTGCCTAAGACTGATCCGGTTCATAAGGTAACGATCATTCCGCGCGGCCGTGCCTTGGGCGTGACCATGCAGTTGCCTGAAGGCGATCGCTACAGTATGGACAAGGAACGCTTGCTCAATACCATTGCTGTTTTGTTCGGTGGGCGTATCGCCGAAGAAGTTTTCATGCACCAAATGACAACCGGCGCATCGAACGACTTTGAACGCGCTACCGCCATTGCCCGCGATATCGTTACACGCTATGGCATGACCGATTCGCTGGGGCCTGTCGTGTACGCCGAAAATGAAGGCGAAGTCTTCCTGGGCCGTAGCGTTACGAAGACCACGCATGTTTCCGAAGCCACCATGCAAAAGGTAGATCTGGAAATCCGCGCGATCATCGACGAGCAGTACACGGTTGCCCGCAAGATCATCGAAGGCAATCGCGACAAGATGGAAGCCATGACGGCGGCACTGCTCGAATGGGAAACCATCGACGCCGACCAAATTGAAGACATCATGCAAGGCCGTCCTCCGCGTGCGCCGCAGCCACCTGCTTCGCATAACGATACCCCCGGCAGCACACCGTCTGCTGGTGTGCCTTCGGCAGAGGGTAACGCAGCCGCCACGCCTGTGTAGGCTTCAAGTATTACGCCAATGAACTCTGTCTTGGTTTGTGGGCGCTTCGAGCTAAAGCTCGAGCGCCCATTAGTTATGGGGATAGTCAATGTCACCCCAGACTCTTTCTCAAACACCTCCCATCATATTGAAGCCGATGCTGCCATCGCCCATGCCCGCGAACTTATCGCCCAAGGCGCCGGGATGCTGGATATCGGTGGCGAATCAACACGTCCGGGCGCTGAACCGGTATCGGCTGCCGACGAACTGAAACGCATCCTGCCGGTAATTGAAGGCCTGATCAATGCAGGCGTTCCACTGTCGGTCGATACGTTCAAGCCTGAAGTCATGCGGCGGGTGCTGGACGCCGGTGTCGATATGATCAATGACGTGTATGGGTTTCGCCAGGCAGGCGCCCTTGACGCCGTCGCGCAGTCTGACTGTGGCCTGTGTGTCATGCATATGCAGGGTGAACCCAAGACCATGCAGCAGGCGCCGAGTTACGATGATGTCTTGCTCGAGGTAGGCACATTCTTGCGTGCCCGTATCCTGGCCATGACAGAAGCCGGTATCGACAGGCGGCGCATAGCTCTGGACCCTGGCTTTGGTTTTGGAAAAACACCGCAGCAAAACTACGAAATGTTGCGGTCCTTGGACGAGATCGATAACGACGGCTACCCTTGGCTGCTGGGCTTGTCGCGCAAATCCATGATAGGCCACGTTACGGGCCGCGAGCCGGCTGAACGGCTGGGCGGCAGCGTAGCGGCGGCATTGGCCGGAGTGGCCCGGGGCGCGCGTATCATACGGGTACACGATGTCGCTGCCACGGTGGACGCCATCAAGGTATGGCAAGCAATCGAATATGGAACATGGATATGACTGATCGTAAATATTTTGGCACCGATGGCGTGCGCGGTGAAGTGGGCGGCGCAACTATCAATGCAGAGTTCGCTCTTCGCCTTGGCTATGCCGCAGGAAGGGTTCTGGCGCGACAGCAGCCGGGCCGTGGCCGCCCAACAGTCGTCATAGGAAAAGACACGCGCATTTCAGGCTATATGCTTGAGTCGGCGCTAGAGGCGGGCTTGTCCGCCGCCGGCATTGATGTCTTGCTGGCAGGCCCTGTGCCCACGCCCGCCGTGGCTTACTTGACTCGTGCCTTAAGGTTGGTGGCGGGCATTGTGATCAGCGCTTCGCATAACCCCTACCAGGATAACGGCATCAAGTTTTTCTCGGCGCAGGGCATGAAGCTGCCTGATGAGCTCGAAGCCGAGATCGAAGCAGCCATAGACGAACCTTTAGGCTGCGTCAGCTCTGAGGCCTTGGGGCGTGCTCGCCGGATCGACGACGCCGCGGGTCGCTATATCGAGTTTTGTAAAAGTACGTTTCCGAACGAGCTTGATCTATCGGGAATGTCTATTGTTGTAGATGCCGCCAACGGCGCCGCCTACAATATAGCCCCGCATGTGTTTCGCGAGCTTGGCGCTGAAGTGTTCGCCATTGGCTGCCAACCAGACGGATTCAATATCAACGAAGGCGTGGGCGCCATGCATCCCGAGCATTTGGCAGCCGAAGTGCAGGCTCGCGGCGCGGATCTCGGCATCGCCCTTGATGGCGACGCCGATCGTTTGCAAATGGTCGATGGCTCGGGGCGTATCTATAACGGCGACGAGCTCCTCTACGCTATCGTGCGCGATCGCATGACCCAGCGTCCCGTCGAAGGCGTGGTCGGTACGCTGATGACCAATTTCGGTTTCGAAAAGCAGATGCAAGCCCTTGGCGTTGGTTTCGAGCGCGCCAAAGTAGGTGATCGCTATGTGCTGGAAAGCATGCAAAAGCGGGGTTGGCTCTATGGCGGAGAAAGCTCGGGGCATTTGCTGTGCCTGGATTGCCACACGACTGGCGATGGCATTATTGCCGCCTTGCAGGTGCTGACGGCCATGAGCCGTAGCGGCAGCGGTTTGGCTGGCTTGGTGTCTGACTTGAAAATGTATCCGCAAAAGATGGTCAATGTGCCATTGGCGCCCGGTGTGAAGTGGCAGACCCATGCGGGCCTGCAGGCTGCCGCCAAGAAAGTGGAGCAGGAACTGAATGGCCGAGGGCGTGTATTGATTCGTGCTTCCGGTACCGAGCCCAAGTTGCGCCTGATGGTGGAGGCTGAAGATGCTGCTTTGGCCGAGGAAGGCGTACGGCAATTGGTTGCGGTAAATTTAACAGACAGGTAACCAGAGCATCAAGAATCTGCAACATTTCGCACGGATAATCGTGGGGGTGTTTACGGAGGCTTGAAATGCTCGAACTTGCACGTACCCAGCCGGAAGCGTTTACTGGCGCTGTGCCGTCTTATTCTTCCTCAGATGGGCTGGTCCTGGGACTGGCCCGAAGCAACGAGGAACTCGAAGCGATACAGCGCTTGCGCTACGATATTTTCACCGAAGAAATGAATGCCGTGTTCCCAGGTGCGGTCGATGGCCTGGATAGTGATCGCTACGATCCCTGGTGCGAACATCTTATGGTCAAAGAGGCTGCGACCGGCCGCGTGGTTGGAACATATCGGCTGCTGACGCCAGGCAATGCAAAAAGGCTGGGTGGATATTATGCCGAGACTGAATTCGATCTGGCCGGCCTGGGCCCTATTTATGACCAGATCCTTGAATTAGGCCGTTCTTGCACGCATGCCGATTACCGCAATGGTTCGGTAATCATGTTGCTCTGGTCCGGCGTCGTTACCCTGATGAAACAGCTGGGCTTACGCCATCTTCTGGGCTGCGCCAGCGTCAGCTTGCGCGACGGTGGTGTGACTGCAGCCCAAGTTTGGCGCTTGGCTAGCAAGGCCATAGCCGGTAATCCGGATTTGCCTCGGCTTGTTCCTTTGAATCGTTATCCAGTTGATCGTCTCGACAGCGATTTGCCAGCCCGCGTACCGCCGCTTATTAAGGGTTACTTGAGGCTGGGCGCCGATATCTGCGGCGAACCTGCCTGGGATCCTGACTTCAACACCGCAGACTTTCCCGTGCTATTGGATATCGATCGTATGGATAAGCGCTATCGGCGCCATTTCGGTTTGAGCGAGGCAGCTTAAGGGAGTATGCCTGCCCAGGGCTGATCTATGTTTCGATCAGCTCAAACTCAAAACCGGCCTTGGTCCACTCGCGCTTTTCGGCTTGCAGTGAATATTCCGTCAAAGGGTGTGCTTGCAGCCAGGCCTTGTTGGTAGTGATGTGGATGCTATTTCCGTTCGCCTGTACTGTAATCGGCAACGATTCCGGATTATCCCGGCGGCGCGATAGCAAGACAGCAAGCCGCAGGCATAATAAGGTTAGCCATTTGGCTCGCGTGGGTTCCAGTACTTTCAGCTTGCCTATCTTGCCGTGGTGGCCCAAGGCGAATAATGCAAGCAACACCTGATCGTCATTCGAAAACCCCGGCATATCGGCATGTTCAAGAATATAGGCGGTGTGCTTGTGATAATCCGCATGGGCGATACTGATGCCGATCTCGTGCAAGTCGGCAGCCCAGCCCAGGGTGCGTTCCAATTCTTGCTTTTCGGGGCTGTCCGGTAATTCCAGCTGTGCGAAAAAATCCAGGGCAAGTCGTTTTACCCGTTCGGATTGGCGCGTATCGACATGGTAGCGCTTGATGAACTGGCGTACGGTTTCGTCGCGTTTATCGTGCTGGGAGTCCCGGCCCAGCAAGTCGTATAGCACGCCAACCCGCAGGGCGCCTTCGCCGGGCAGCATGATTTTTATGTTCAGCTCCTGGAATGCCGCCATCATGATGGCCAAGCCGCCGGGCAGCACCAGTGAGCGATCATGCTTTAG
>DATJCP010000290.1:0-5296 GCA_035514715.1 Candidimonas sp. | reverse complement strand
ATCACATCACAGCCCAAGCGCAGGCCGGCGGCGATATGCGATTGGTGCAGGTAGTTGGGTGAGCAGATAGCGACGTAATCGAGCGCGGTCGCCAGCTTGCGCTTGAGGCGGCAAGCATGTTCGTAAAAGCGCTCGAACTCGGTGAAGAATTCGCTTTGCGGCGAGATGCTGTCGACGATGCCGACCGAGTCATTGATGTCGTAGGCAGCAACCAGCACATTTCCAGTGTCCTTGATGGCACGCATATGGCGCGGTGCGATGTAGCCGGCGGCGCCAATCAGAGCGAATTTTTTCACTTCAAACTCCTTGCGATTTTAGTCAGCTCGGCAAAGCGTATCCCAGCCTTGCCAGCATGTTTTGTGAGCGTGATTGATCAGGCCTTGATGATGTGGGGCGCCGGAGCCCGGTATTTGCCGCGGCTGTCGACGATCAATTTGGCGCTGGCCTTGATCAGTTCGTAATCAAACTTATCATGGTCAGTGGCAAGTATCACGGCATCGAAGCTGGCAATGTTTTGTGCCGTCATCGCCTCGCTAGCCAACTCAAAATGATGTTCGCGCATTTTCGGGAATACCAGCACATGCGGATCACTGTAGGCAACGATGCCGCCCTTGGCTTCGATTTGCTCCATGATATGTACCGATGGCGACTCGCGCATATCGTCGACGTTCTTTTTATAGGTAATGCCCAGCACCAGTACGCGGCTGCCCTTGAGCGCACGGCCATTGTTATTCAATCCATCCATCAACTTGCTAACTACATACTTTGGCATGCCTTGGTTGACTTCTCCAGATAACTCGATAAAGCGCGTGTGCAGGCCGTATTCGCGGGCTTTCCAGGTTAGGTAGAAGGGGTCGATTGGGATACAGTGGCCGCCCAGACCGGGGCCAGGATAGTACGGCGTGAAACCGAAAGGTTTAGTAGCCGCGGCATCCACTACTTCGTAGATATCGATACCCATACGGTCGGCTACGATCTTCATTTCATTGACCAGGCCGATATTGACGGCGCGGTGGATATTTTCCAGCAGCTTGGTCATTTCTGCGACCTTGGTGGAGCTGACCGGCACCACCCGATCGATCGCCTGCTCGTAAAGAGCAATGCCAACTTCCAGGCAAGCCGGAGTATGGCCGCCGATGACCTTCGGAATGGTGCGGGTTTCGAAATTAGGGTTACCGGGATCTTCACGCTCTGGAGAATAGACCAGGAAGATGCTGTGTCCTACCTTCAGCCCGCTCTGTTCGACCCGAGGCAGCAACTCTTCTTCGGTGGTGCCGGGATATGTAGTGCTTTCCAGCGATATCACCTGACCGACGCGCAGGTAGGGCTTGAGCGCGTCAGTGGTGTTGGTGACGAAACTCAGGTCTGGTTCGCGGTATTTATTCAGCGGGGTTGGTACGCACAGAATCAATGCGTCGCAATCAGCGGCACGACGAAAATCGGCGGTGGCTTCGAAACCAGTGGCGCGTGCCTTGGCAACATATTCACTGCCGATGTGTTCGATATAGCTTTGGCCGGCATTGAGTTTGTCCACCTTGTTTTGATCAATATCGATACCCAGCACTTGAAAACCAAGTGCGTTGTAGCGCAGCATTAGCGGCAAACCGACATAGCCAAGCCCAACAATGCCAATCAAGGAATTTTTATTTTTAAATTTGGCGATACTTTGGCTTTTGTAGTCAGGCATAAATAAACTGCGATCAGTAGTTAAGGGGCAATATTTCTATTTTTTAAAAATTATTATTTGACAAAAAATCAAGCCAAAAAACCAAATAATCTTTCCGGTTAATCGTATTAAGTGGCAAAGATATTCTTTCTTATAGAGAGGAGAGGCCTTGGCATTCGCAACTTATAGATATCGCATACTAAAATCGTCATATACTTGCCGCACACCACTGTGCAAAACGGTATGCGCCTGCCAACCCATCTGGCGAATTTTGCTGACGTCCATCACCTTACGCATCGTGCCGTCCGGTTTATTGGTGTCGAAAATGAGTTGACCGGTAAAACCAACGATATCTTTAACCATCTCAGCCAATTCCTTGATCGAAAGATCTTCCCCGCAGCCAACATTCACCAACGGTGGCGCCACCTCGTTAAACAGGCCTTGCAACTTTTCCTCAGGTTGTTCCAGCAAATACAAACACGCATCGGCCATATCGTCGCTATGCAAGAACTCCCGTTTAGGTCTGCCGGTACCCCATACCACCACTTTCTTGGCATTGTTCTGCTTGGCCTCGTGCATCTTGCGAATCAACGCCGGCAGCACATGCGACGTGTCCAAGTCGTAGTTGTCGTTTGGGCCGTACAGATTGGTCGGCATCGCAGCGATATAGCGCGTGCCATATTGGCGGTTGTATGACCAGCACATTTCGATGCCAGCGATCTTGGCCAAGGCATAGGGCCGGTTGGTGGGTTCCAGCTCGCCGGTGAGCAGATATTCTTCCTTGATCGGCTGCGGACAATTTTTGGGATAGATGCAGGAAGAGCCCAGGAACAGCAGGTGCTTGACGTTATTACGCCACGCCTCATGAATAACGTTGGTCTGGATCGCCAGGTTCTGATGAATGAACTCGGCGGGGTAAGTATTATTGGCATGGATGCCGCCTACCTTGGCGGCTGCCAGCAATACGCATTCCGGCTTTGTCTCGGCGAAAAAGGCCTGGACCGCAGACTGGTTCGTCAGATCGAGTTCGGCGTGGGTGCGCGTCACCAGATTGCGGTATCCGCGTGCCCGCAATTGCCGCATCAGCGCAGAACCGACCAGGCCGCGATGGCCGGCCACATAGATTTTGCTGTCGACGTTCATGGTCGGCGCCGGCTTATTCGTGGTGGTTCATGACTTTATAGCCATGGACTTTCACCAGCTCGTCCCGCTCTGCTGACTTGAGGTCTTCCCGGACCATCTCGGCCACGAGTTCCCTGAAGTTGACCTTCGGGGTCCAGCCCAGTTTTTCCCGAGCCTTGGTGGGATCGCCCAGCAGGGTCTCGACTTCGGTGGGGCGGAAGTAGCGGGGGTCGACCGCGACGATGCAGTTGCCTGCTTCGTCATAGCCTTTTTCATCCACACCCTTGCCTTCCCAGCGCATCTTGACGCCCAGTTCGTGCGCCGCAGCATCGACGAACTGGCGCACGCTGTGCTGCACACCGGTGGCAATCACGAAATCTTCTGCTTTGTCCTGTTGCAGCATCAGCCACTGCATCTCGACGTAATCCTTGGCATGACCCCAGTCACGCAGTGAGTCGAGGTTGCCGAGGTATAAGCAGTCTTGCAGGCCAAGTTTGATGCGTGCCAAGGCACGGGTAATCTTGCGGGTGACGAAGGTTTCGCCCCGGATCGGGCTTTCGTGATTGAACAGGATGCCGTTGCAGGCATACATACCGTAGGCTTCACGGTAGTTAACAGTGATCCAGTAGGCATAAAGTTTGGCCACTGCATACGGGCTACGCGGATAGAACGGGGTGGTTTCCTTTTGCGGCGTTTCCTGCACCAAGCCGTACAGTTCGGAGGTGGAAGCCTGGTAGAAGCGGGTTTTGTTTTCCAAGCCGAGAATGCGGATTGCTTCCAGCACGCGCAAGGCCCCCAGCGCATCGGAGTTGGCGGTGTATTCGGGTTCTTCGAAAGAAACGGCGACGTGGCTTTGGGCTGCGAGGTTGTATATCTCGTCCGGCTGCACTTGCTGGATGATGCGGATCAGGCTGGACGAATCTGTCATGTCGCCGTAGTGCAAGACGAAGTTGCGATTGCTGACGTGCGGATCCTGGTACAAATGATCGATGCGGTCGGTGTTGAATAGCGAAGCGCGGCGCTTGATGCCGTGCACGATGTAACCCTTCTTGAGCAGAAATTCAGCCAGGTAAGCGCCGTCCTGGCCGGTCACGCCGGTGATCAATGCTATTTTCATTCGTTATGCCCTGCCGTAGTTGTCGGTAAATCGGACGATGTCGTCTTCGCCAAGATAATTGCCGGACTGGACTTCGATCATTTCGAGATCGGTCTTGCCGGGATTTTCGAGGCGGTGTGTTTCGCCGATCGGAATATAAGTCGACTGATTTTCCGTAAGAAGAAACATCTCACTGCCTTTGGTGACTTGCGCCGTGCCACGTACGACGATCCAATGTTCGGCACGGTGGTAATGCTTTTGCAGGCTGAGCGAAGCGCCGGGCTTGACCATGATGCGCTTGACTTGAAAGCGCTCGCCGCGGTCTATGCCGTCGTACCAACCCCAGGGCCGCGCCACTTTGCGGTGCATGCTGGCTTCCGGGTTGTGCCGGTTTTCCAGTTGCGCCACGACGCTCTTGACCTGCTCGACGTGACTGCTGGCCGCCACCAGTAATGCATCTGGAGTGTCGATGACCAACAGGTCTTGCGTGCCTAACGTGACCACGACGCGGTGCGGCGCATGGATATAGGTGCGCTGGCTTTGCACGACGACGCCCTGGCCGTCGATGCGGTTGCCATCTTCGTCCGCCGCGCTCAAGTCGGCCACGGCGTTCCAGCTGCCGACATCGCTCCAGGCACCGGCAAACGGCACCACTGCCACGTTGGTATGCCGCTCCAGGACTGCGTAGTCAATGCTATCCGCGCGGCAGGCGGCGAACGCCTCCGGCTGCGGACGGATGAATTGCTGGTCATGCGTGGCTTGCGCCATCGCCTGGCGGCAGCTTTGCAGGATATCGGCTGCGTATTCTTCCAGCGCGGCGAGGAGCGTACCGGCCTGCGCCAGGAAAATTCCCGCATTCCACAGCACCTTACCCTGCAGGATCAGCGCCTGCGCCTTGTCGGCAGCCGGCTTCTCAATGAAACGCTGAACGGTAAAACTGCCGTCGCCGTTGGCCGCCCCTTGCTCGACATAGCCATAGGCGGTACTTGGGAAACTGGGCACCACGCCAAAGGTCACGATGGCGCCTTGCTGTGCCGTCTGGCGACCGGTTTGCACCATGGCGGCGAACGCTTGCGCATCCGGGATATGGTGATCGGACGGGCAAAACAGCAACAGGTCTTGCGGCGCCGCCTTCAGCGCCGCCAACGCCATGGCCGGCGCCGTGTTGCGGCCGGCCGGCTCCAAAATGATGCGCCCCTCGATCTTGGCGGCTTGCATCGCTTCGCTCACCAGGAAACGATGCTCTTCGGCGGCTACACACATCACTTCCGCTGCGAAATCACTGCCATTTACCTGCGCCACACGCTCTAGGGTCAACTGCAGCAGGCTTTTGTGGTCAACCAGAGGCACGAACTGCTTGGGGAAGCTCTTGCGCGACAGTGGCCACAAGCGCGTGCCGGAACCGCCGCACA
>DATJCP010000289.1:0-4063 GCA_035514715.1 Candidimonas sp. | reverse complement strand
GCTTGATGTCATATAGCCCAGGCTTGACCTGCTCGACGGGAACCCGCACGACTATCGGCACCAACCGGTTTGACGCCGCATCAACCTGAACTGTAGTGGCGCCGTGATCGGCAGTCATGATGCTTAGTTCCGGCAAACCGCTGGCACTGAGCGTTAGCGTCAAAGGCGACTCGGTGGTATTGATGAACTGCAGGCGATATACGTTTTCTATCATGCCGCCAGCCACTTCTCGCCCCAACACACCGCGGTCACGTATGACATCCATACGCAGCGTGGTACGCATAACCAGCGATGCGACGAAGGCAATACCAATCAGCGACAGTATGGCAATATAGGCTAGCACGCGCGGCCTGAACATACGCTTACGCACCTGGGCTTGGGTCAGGCCATCGGTAATTGCCTTTCCGGATGTATAGCGGATCAGGCCCCTGTCATAGTCCATCTTATCCATGACCTGATCGCAAGCGTCGACACAGGCGCCACAGCCTATGCACATGTATTGCAAACCATCGCGGATATCGATACCGGTCGGGCAAACCTGGACGCACAAGCTGCAATCGACGCAATCGCCCATACCGGCTTCTTTGTGATCGATACGGCGCGAGCGCCCGCCCCGGGGATCGCCCCTGACATGATCGTAAGTAACGACAAAGGTATCGTTATCAACCATCACGCTTTGGAAGCGCGCATAAGGGCACATGTATTTGCAGACTGCTTCACGCATGAAGCCGGCATTGCCCCAGGTGGCAAAGGCGTAGAACACCATCCAGAACCACTGCCAAGGCCCCAGCGAAAGCGTCAGCAAGCCCATGCCCAACTCTCGTATGGGGGCAAAATAGCCGATGAACGTGGAACCGGTCCACCAGGCGATCAGAATCCAGACTATATGCTTGGAGACTTTCAGACGCAGCTTGTGGAAGGACCAAGGCTGCTCGTCAAGCCGGATGCGGGCCAGTCGATCGCCTTCGATGCGACGCTCGACCCACATGAAAATTTCGGTATAAACCGTTTGCGGACAGGCATAGCCGCAAAACAGCCGGCCAGCCATGGCCGTAAATAAAAATAAGGAAAATGCGGAAAGCACCAGCAGCACGGCAAGATAAATAACGTCTTGCGGCCACAGCACCATGCCGAATATATAAAACTTACGCGCACCCAGGTCGAACAGAACAGCTTGCCGGCCATTCCATTGCAACCAAGGCAACCCGTAAAAAACCAACTGTGTAATAAACACCATGGCGATGCGCCAACGCGCAAAAATACCCGATACCGAGCGCGGGTAAATTTTGCGGCGCACATCCGACAGCGCCTTTTCGAGCAAAGGAGACGAACCACCGCTTACCCTGGTGACTCTCGGCGGCTGCCAGGCGGGTACCTGATCAGATGGCGATTGCGAGCCAGGTTTTTGAGAGGGTTCGTTACTCATGAATCTTCCTTTACGTTACTTTGTGGCTGCTTTTGCATCCTGGTTCGACAAACCCCACACCCAAGCCGTCAACAGACGGATTTGGTCTTCGGTGAGGATGCCTTCTTGGGCCGGCATGATATTTACACGGCCGTTGAGTATGGTCTGGACAATGGACGCTTCCGAGCTGCCATGCAACCAGACATTGTCCGTCAGGTTTGGTGCGCCCAGCGCTGTGTTGCCCTTACCTTCCGCGCCATGACAAGCTACACAGAAAGTATCGAAACCACGCTTGCCCGGAACCACGCGCAAGGAATCGCTGGCCAGGCCAGACAAAGACCTGACGTACTGAGCAATATCGGCCGCCTCGGCAGGCTTGATCTGCGAACCCCAGGGCGGCATCATGCCATGACGACCCTTGGTGATGGTTTGCAGGATCTGCTCTGGATCACCGCCGTACAACCAGTCGCCATCCGCCAGGTTAGGGAAGGCGCCGCTGCCCCTAGCGTCAGAGCCGTGGCACTGTGCACAGTTGTTCAGGAACAAACGCTGACCGATTTCGCGGGCATCGGCATCGTGCGCCACGTCCTTGATGGGCATTTGCTTGTAGCGCTCGAAAATCGGCTTGGTCTGCTCATTCAGTGCGACTTGCTCTGCCTTGACCTGCTTGGCCGCCGAGTAACCCAAGGAACCTTTGTAGCTACCGACGCCTGGGTACAGGAACAGTACCGCCAGGGCAACAGCGCACAGCCCCAAATACATGACAGTCCACCACCGAGGTAGCGGATTGTTGTATTCGGTAAGGTCTCCGTCCCAGACGTGGCCGGTATCGCTTACCACCTTGACATCATGCTTGAGCCAGGCACGCTGGGTAATCAACAGCCATACGCAAAAGGCGATTCCGCCTAGCGCAATGACGCCGATAAAGTAGCTCCAGAAGCTACTGACAAAATCACTCATGGGAGCCCCCTTCATTCTTATTCATCAAACGCTCATCAGGCACGGCAAATGGCAACATCGATGCCTCGTGGTTGGCATCGGCGCGACCGCGCGAGAATGCCCACCAGACTATGCCCAGGAAGGTCAGCAAGGCAACGACCGTTGCCACGCCGTTGATTATGGCAAGCATTACAGCTCTCCTTCCGCAACGGCCTTGGCGGCGGCAGCGCGCCCAGCCACACCCAGGCCCTGCAGATACGCGACAAGCGCGTCTTCTTCAGTTTTGCCTTGCAATTGCTCTGGCGCCTTGGCGATTTGTTCGTCGGTATAGGGCACGCCCAGCTTACGCAATACGCGCATGCGGTCCTGGACATTTTCCTTGGCGACCGAAGCATGCTGCAACCATGGATAAGACGGCATGTTCGACTCTTTTACGACACTGCGCGGATCGCGCAAGTGGACGCGATGCCAATCATCCGAATAGCGCTGCCCCACACGGGCCAAGTCGGGACCGGTACGCTTGGAGCCCCACAAGAAGGGATGGTCGTAGCGGGACTCGCCTGCCAGCGAGTAAGGACCGTAGCGCTGCACTTCCGAACTGAGCATGCGAATCTGCTGCGAGTGGCAGCTGACGCAGCCCTCGCGGATGTAGATGTCGCGGCCGATAAGGTTGAGCGGCTCGTAAGGTTCAACGCCTGGCGTAGCCGTCGTTGTGGAGTGCTGGAAAAACAGTGGAACGATCTGCGCAAGACCGGCAAACGATATCACCAGCACGCTGAAAATGATCAGCCAGCCGACGTTTGTTTCCATCGTTTTGTGCGTAAAGAAACCCTTTTTTTGATCAGACATTTTGGCTCTCCTTAAGCAGTAACCGATGCGGGGCCGAGCAGGGCCGGATCGCGGGCGTCCGGACTGAACAACGGCACGACGGGATTGACCTTTTTCTGGCCCCTGACAGTGATCCAGGTATTCCAGCCCATGACGCAGACGCCGCCCAGGAAGCACAGGCCGCCAAGCATGCGAATGACATAGAACGGATACGTTGCCTTGACCGCTTCGACGAAGCTATAGGTCAGCATGCCGTCTTCGCCCGTGGCGCGCCACATCAAGCCTTGCATGACGCCGGCAATCCACATTGCGCTGATATACATCACCACGCCGAGAGTAGCCAGCCAGAAATGCAGGTCAACCAACTTCATGCTGGCCATTGCTGTGCGGCCATACAGACGCGGAATCATGTAGTACAGCGAGCCGAAAGTTATCATGGCGACCCAACCCAAGGCACCCGAGTGCACGTGGCCGATGGTCCAGTCGGTGTAATGCGACAAAGCATTGACCGTGCGGATGGACATCATCGAACCTTCAAAGGTGGACATGCCGTAGAACGACAGCGCAACAACCATGAACTTCAGGATAGGATCGGTGCGCAGCTTGTGCCAGGCGCACGACATGGTCATGATGCCGTTAATCATGCCGCCCCACGATGGCGCCAACAGAATCAAAGACAAAGCCATACCCAGGGACTGGGTCCAATCTGGCAACGACGTGTACAGCAGGTGGTGCGGACCGGCCCACATATAGGTAAAGGCCAGCGCCCAGAAGTGGACGATGGACAAGCGATACGAGAAGATTGGACGCTCGGCCTGCTTGGGTATGAAGTAGTACATCATGCCCAGGAAGCTGGTGGTCAGGAAGAAGCCCACGGCATTATGGCCGTAC
>DATJCP010000288.1:0-17651 GCA_035514715.1 Candidimonas sp. | reverse complement strand
AATCACATAATGCAGCCGCTGGTGTGGTGATGGGGATATGGGCGACTTTCGGGGCCTCAGCGGGCCGGATGCGAAGGAAAGCCCGAACGGGCTGGACGAGCGAGGCCGCGCTGTTCGGCGCGCAGGGCGCCGAATAAGGCCACGAGAAGCCCATATCCCCATCACCGCGCCAGCGGCGTGTTAAGCAGATATAGGCATAGGACAAACGAAACCTACCCGCCTGCATCCATCAAAAATAACTGCCTATGCTCCCGAATCGCATAACGGTCCGTCATCCCCGCGATATAGTCGGCAATCGCCCTGGCCTGCGCCAGCGAATCATCACGCCTATGCTCGCTCGCCAACAACCGAGGATCATTTAACAACCCCACAAACAACTCCCGCACTATCGTGCGCGCCTTCGTCGTCATCCGCATCACACGATAATGCCGATACAAATTTTCCATCAGGAAACTTTTCAACTCGTTCGCCTGACGCCGCATCGACACAGAAAAAGCCGCCAATGCAGGCCCCATCCTCACCGCATCCACGCTATCAGGGCCATGCTCCCGAATATTATCCAGCGTCGTCTGCGTCAAATCCACAACCAAAGTATTGATCATCGCCCGGATAATCTCGGCGATCAGGCGGCGCTTCTCAATCTTGGGATACCGAGCTTTAACCTGCGCATGATGTGTCGCGAAAATTTCCAACGACAACAACTGCTCGATAGAAATCAGCCCAGACCTCAAGCCGTCATCGATATCATGATTGTTATAGGCAATTTCATCTGCCAAATTGGCAATTTGCGCCTCTAGCGACGGCTGTGTCCGCTCCAGAAAACGCTCGCCTACCTCGCCCAGCAAACGGGCATGCTTGGTCGAGCAATGCTTCAGTATGCCCTCGCGGGTTTCAAAGCACAGGTTCAAACCATTGAACTCCGCATAGCGCTCTTCCAGCTCGTCGACCACGCGCAAGCTTTGCAAGTTATGCTCAAACCCACCAGCCTCAGGCGCCAGCTTGCGCATGCAGGCATTCAGCTCATCTTGCCCTGCATGCCCGAAGGGCGTGTGCCCCAAGTCGTGCGCCAGGGAAATCGCCTCGGTCAGGTCTTCGTGCAGGCCCAAGTTCCTGGCCAGCGTCCGGGCAATCTGCGCCACCTCGATACTATGCGTCAGGCGGGTGCGGAAAAGATCGCCTTCGTGATTGATGAATACCTGCGTTTTATATTCAAGCAGGCGAAAAGCATTGCAGTGGATGATGCGGTCCCGGTCCCGCTGGAACTGACTGCGCCCCATCGGCGGCGCTTCCGCATGCCGGCGGCCTCGCGTCTGTTCCGGATGACAAGCATAGGGCGCGAGTATCGTCATGGCAGTTGCCTACACTTGCGCTATTGTGGTTTTTTCCAACACGCGCCGCACCGCGTCTGGGGGAGCGGCCTCAAACCGCGCCTGCCCGATTTCCGGAAGCAGCACAAAACGCAACTTCCCGCCTTCGGCTTTTTTGTCCACCTGCATCAATTCAATCCAGCGCTCAACCCCCAGATCGGGCGGCTGTATAGGGCAGCCTATGGCTTGTGCCAAAGCCCTGACACGCTCCACGCTGGCAGGCGCCAAACCCATGGTCAGTGCCGAAAGCTCGGCTGCCTGCACCATGCCGCAGCCCACCGCTTCGCCATGCAGCCACGCGCCATAGCCCATGCCCGCTTCAATCGCATGCCCAAAAGTATGGCCAAAATTAAGAATGGCGCGCAGGCCCGATTCGCGCTCGTCTTGCGAAACCACATACGCTTTAAGCTCGCAAGAACGTTGAATTGCGTAAGTAATCGCCTTAGGTTCCAGCGCGCGCAAGGCGGCTACATTCTGTTCGCACCAGACGAAGAAGTCGGCATCGATAATCAAGCCGTACTTGATGACCTCGGCCAACCCGGCGGAAATTTCACGCGCCGGCAGCGTAGCCAGCACGTCGGTATCGATTTCGACAGCCACAGGTTGATAAAACGCGCCGACCATGTTCTTGCCTAGCGGGTGATTGATGCCGGTTTTACCGCCCACCGACGAGTCGACCTGGGCCAGCAAGGTAGTTGGCACCTGGACAAAGCGTATGCCGCGCATATAGCAGGCAGCCGCAAAACCACCCATGTCGCCGATAACCCCGCCACCCAAAGCCACCAGTACCGCCTTGCGGTCCAGACGATTTTGTAACAAAGAGTCGAAAATCAAATTCAGGGTTTCCCAATTTTTATGGGCCTCGCCATCGGGCAATTCGATGGATATCAGACGTTTTCCCGTACTCTCCAAGGCAGCTCGGGCGCGCTGCCCATAATGGGCACTCACCGTAGGGTTGGTGATCAGCGCAATCGCCGTCGCATCCGCCGGAATGCTCTGCGCCAGCCTGTCCAGCCGGCCAGCCGCTATATGAATGGGATAGGATCCGCCGGGCGTATCAACCTGTACCGTACTCATGAATTGACCTTATGTTGTTGAAGCAAGGGAATCAAGGACCGAACAACCTGGATCACCGGCATTGAACCGGTTTCGAATGTCAGGCTGGCCACATCTTCGTATAGCGGTTCGCGTTCTTCAAGCAAAGAACGTATGCGCGATTTCGGATCTGCCGTTTGCAGCAACGGGCGATTGCGGTCGCGCGCCACCCGGCGATACAGCTCTTCAGCGCTGGCCCGCAAGTACACAACGACGCCACGCTCTTTCAAATAGCTTCGGTTTTCAGCAGCCAGAACCGCCCCTCCGCCCGTAGCCAGTACAATACCGCGTCGGCGGGAACATTCTTCAAGCGCCGTTGTCTCACGTTTACGAAAGCCTTCTTCGCCCTCGATGTCGAAAATTAACGACACCCTGACACCGCAACGTGCTTCCAGCTCGTGGTCCAGGTCGACGAATTCGCGGTTCAAAATTCGGGCCAGGCTACGGCCTATCGTCGTTTTTCCCGCCCCCATCATTCCCACCAGGAATAACGGTTGGTCATAGGGCAACGGCGCCACGACAGGGTCTTCCGGCCCCCCTGCTTCGTGAAGGTCCGAACCCGCGCAGTCCATAGGTAAAGAATTATTCATTTGTGTATTATCCCACTTGCAATCCGACCACACGCCGCTACACTGCATTCTTCGGTTACATAAACCTGATGCGTAAATCATAGTCTGACCACGGTTAGACTTAAAATCGCCCGTAATGAGTTCCTCTACCAATTCCCCAAAAGACAACACCGGCGCATCCCATTCATGGGTCGGCCGCTTTTTCCTGAAGTCAGCCATTTTCGTGGCTGGGCTCGGACTATGCGGCGTACTGCTCGGATCGCTGGCACTCGCGCTGGCTTGGCCCAATTTACCCGATCTGAGCGCCATGATCGACTATCGTCCACGGGTACCCTTGCGCATCTACACGGCCGACAAAGTGCTTATCGGGGAATTTGGCGAAGAGCGCCGCAACGTGCTGCGCTTCGACGAAATTCCAGACGTCATGAAATCGGCGATTTTATCAGCCGAAGACGATCGTTTTTATCAGCATGGCGGCATCGACTGGACCGGCGTGGCACGCGCCACCCTGGCCAACCTTACGAAGATGTCCAAAACGCAGGGCGCCAGCACCATTACGATGCAGGTCGCGCGTAATTTCTACCTGTCCTCTGAAAAAACCTACACCCGCAAATTCTATGAACTGCTGCTGACGTTCAAGATCGAAGCCACACTGACCAAAGATCAGATTCTTGATCTTTACATGAATCAAATTTACCTGGGCCATCGAGCCTATGGCTTTGCCGCGGCATCGCGCGCCTACTTTGGCAAACCTCTGGGCGAAATCACTCCCGCCGAAGCCGCCATGCTGGCCGGCATACCCAAAGCGCCTTCGCGCTTCAACCCTATCGCCAATTTTGAACGCGCCAAGTCCCGCCAAGGCTACGTATTAGGCCGTATGAGAAACCTGGGCTACTTGACCGAAGACGAATACAAACAGGCCGTAAACGAAGCCATCGTCATCAAGTCGGCGCCCGGCACTCCCTCGGGCGGCTACGCCATCCATGGCGAATACGTTGCCGAACTGGCACGACAGTTGTTGTACAGCGTTTACCAAGACAACATTTATTCGCGCGGCTTCAACATCTACACCACGGTCAATTCCAAAGACCAGGAAGAAGCCTACGATGCCGTGCGCGATGGCATCCTCGACTACACGCGCCGTTCTGTCTATCCCGGCCCGGAAACCAACGTGGATCTACCGGCAGGCATAGAAAAAGACCCGGCCCAGCTAGACGCCATCCTCGACGACTTGCAAGAAAAATACTCGGATAGCGGCGACGTCTTGACGGGTATCGTGCTCGATGCCAGTCCGACGAAAATCACCGTCGCCCGCACATCCAAGGAAATTATCGAAGTCACCGACAAGCGTGCCTTGCGCGTGGTAGCGCGCGGCCTGGCCAAGAACGCCAAAGATAGCGTACGCATCCGACGCGGCTCGGTCGTCTACCTGCATAAAAATGGCGATTACTGGGAAGTGATCAACATGCCTAGCGTGCAGGCGGCCTTTGTTGCCGTGCGCCCGCAAGACGGCGCCATCCAATCCATGGTGGGCGGATTCGACTTCGAAGAAGGCAAGTTCAACCGGGTAACCCAGGCATGGCGCCAACCCGGTTCAGCTTTCAAGCCCTTTATCTATGCGTCGTCGCTGGAGCGCGGCCTGACCCCCGCCACCCAGATTTCCGACGAGCCTTTCACACTGACGGCCGCGCAAACCGGCTCCAAGGCTTGGGCTCCTAAAAACTACGGTCGCACCTACGAGCCCATGCTTACCATGCGCCAGGGCCTGTACAAGTCCAAAAACATGGTCTCCATACGGATCATGCAGGCTGTAGGTCCCAAGTACGTGCAAGACTACCTGACCCGCTTCGGCTTTGACCGCGAGCGCCAGCCCGCCGTGCTGCCGCTGGCCTTGGGCGCAGGCAGCGTGACGCCCTTGCAGTTGGCCGGCGCCTATTCTGTATTTGCTAACGGCGGATACCGGGTGCCACCCTATGTCATCGACCACGTCACCGACAGCACTGGCAAAGTCATCATGCAATCCAAGCCCACGATTGCGGGCGACGCGGCAGCGCGTGTCATCGACCCACGCACGGTATATGTCATGAACGACATGATGCGCGGGGTAGCCACGTCAGGCACAGGTGCACGCGTTCACCGCGAGCTCAAGCGCAACGACATCGGCGGAAAAACCGGCACCACCAACGAATCGCACGATGCCTGGTTTGCCGGCTTCACCCCCAACCTGGTAGGTGTGGTCTGGATGGGCTACGATCAACCCCGTTCGCTGGGCTCCAGCGAAACCGGGGGCGGTGCTTCGTTGCCAATCTGGCTGGACTATATGCGCTATGCGCTCAAGGGCAAGCCTGAAACCCCACCGGGCCCCATGCCGGCCGGGCTCAGTAAAATCGATGGCGACTATTACTTCGCCGAGTTCCCCCCAGGACAGGCAGTGGCCCGTGTCGGCCTGCCTTCCCCATCTGACACCCCCGTCGATGGCGGCTCGGACGGCATCAGCAACTTGCTGAATCAACTGACCGGTGGCGGTCAACCGCGCCGCGAAGAACCGCCTATCGTACCGTTTTAAACCATGACCCGAATCGGCTGCCCAGTCGCTTCGGAAAAAATTTGCGACAAGGCCTCGGACAATTCGGGGCCGCCTCGCGTATTATTCCAGCTTCGGCCATCAAAACGATAATGGAAGCCGCCGCTGGGAGCCGCCACCCACATTTCCTGTAGGGGCGCTTGGCTATTGACGACGACATGAATGGAATCATCGAAAATCAATGTCAATACGTTGCCGCTACGGTTTGCCTCGATATCGAGGTCATATAACGACACCCAATCGTCAGATTGGCTCTCCAGACTATCCAGTATGGCTTGGCTACGCGCAAGAAATTCTGTTTCGTTCATAATCGTAACTTGTCCGCATTTGGAGTTTTATCATGCAAGCGCCCCGCACCTCGACACCTGCCCGTACTGTCAGTCGCATTGTAGCCAGCTTCGCGCTGCTTTCCACGCTGCTGGCCTGTGGCTACAAAGGGCCCTTGTACATGCCCCCTCCGCCCGCTCCCGACGCCGCGTTGACGACACCGCCGCCGGCCCCGGCAAACATGGCCGCGCCAGAAACACCCGAACAAGCCGGGGAAGCGGCCAGAACCAGCCCCGTACAAGCCAAATAAACCAACATCCGCCTATCAACGACTTTTGACAACCTCGCTGCCTAATATGACCGTTGCCCCTCACTTTCAATTCCGTAATGGCGCCCTGCACGCCGAAGACCTTCCTTTGGCCGACTTGGCCAAGCAGTTCGGTACGCCGCTGTACGTGTACTCGCGCCAGGCATTGCACGACGCCTGGGAAGCCTACCGTGTAGCAGCCCAAGGACGTAATGTATTGGTGTGTTTCGGCATGAAGGCGAACTCCAACCTGGCAGTCCTGAACGAATTCAAGAAACTGGGTTCGGGTTTCGATATTGTTTCAGGCGGCGAACTGGCCCGCGTGCTGGCAGTTGGCGGCGATGCATCGCGCATCGTCTTTTCTGGCGTAGGCAAACAAGAGTGGGAAATGCAAGCGGCCCTGAAGGCCGGCGTCAAATGCTTCAATGTGGAATCCGAAGCCGAACTCGTACGCTTGGCCGAAGTCGCCAAAGGCCTGGGCCTAGTAGCTCCGGTTTCGCTACGCGTGAATCCCGACGTCGACGCCCAAACCCACCCCTATATTTCCACCGGCCTGAAAGAAAACAAATTCGGTATTGCCATAGAGTCGGCAATCACGGTGTACCAACGCGCAGCCTCACTGCCCAGCTTGAAAGTAGTTGGGGTCGACTGCCACATCGGCTCGCAAATCACCGAGTCCGCCCCTTACTTGGACGCCCTTGATAAGCTGATTGCCCTTATCAAGGCGCTTGCCGAACTAGGTATAAATCTTGAGCACCTGGATTTGGGCGGGGGCATCGGTATCCGCTACACTGACGAAACCCTGCTGTCCCCCAGCGTATTGCTGGATAAGGTATTCCAGGCACTTGATGCGCATGGCCTGTCGCACTTGCAATTAGTGCTGGAACCGGGGCGCTCGCTGGTGGGTAACGCAGGGGTACTGCTGACCCAGGTCGAATACCTGAAGCACAGCGAAGCCAAGAACTTCGCCATTGTCGACGCCGCCATGAATGACTTGCTACGCCCAACGTTGTACGGCGCATGGCATAGTGTGGAAGCAGTCACTCCGCGCGATAATACCAACGATGAGCAGATTTACGACATTGTCGGCCCCATTTGCGAAAGCGGAGACTGGCTGGCGCGCGATCGAGCAATGAACCTGCAGCAAGGCGACCTGCTTGCCATCATGTCGGCAGGCGCCTATGCGTTCACCATGGCAAGCCAGTACAACACCCGCCCTCGCGCTGCGGAAATCATGGTTGACGGCGGGCAAGCACATGTAGTCAGGCCACGCGAAACCATAGAAGACTTATTTGCTACAGAAACAACTCTCAGTTAGCTCGGATTGGGGGCCTTGCCCCCAGTTAAAGATATCCTCCAAATAGCCGTTAACATTTGAATCAGGCGACAAATTAACTTCTGCCTCAAAGTTAACGCTAAATATTTGCATCAAGATGGGCTTTTTGTCACGAGGCTACTGGGATGACCGTGAAAATTCAGTATCATGTTCAGCTTGTATCTTGGACCCCTGCTTCCGAGGAAAAGATCTGTAGAAAAAGAACATGACGGTTTCAAACTCGCAACGCCTAACAATCCTCAAGAAGCTCTCATTGGCAGCCAACCGGCTGGTTTATTGTTTTGCGCTGTATGTTGTTCCGGCCGCCATTGTCGTGCTTTCCATTTTGGCGCTGTATTCGCTGAACAGTCACCATCCTCTAACACACGGCAAGCGCATCGCCATCCGCCTGTTATCAGAGCCCCAAACTGTACAAACGCCAGCCGCCGCGCTTGCCGCCCTGAAAGCCCAAGAGCCCGCATTAACCCCCTTGGCAAAGTCGCCAAGCTGGTTCCTGGTCAATTTGCCCGCCTCGCCCCAACTCGATAACGCCGTACTGGATATCCCCTCGCGTCTGACCCAAACCCTGGGCTGCTGGGACGCCAGCACATTAAAGCCGTTGGGCAGCGCCGATGGCACTAGCTCCAACGGTTCTCTGGTACGCCACAAAATGGGTTTCGCCGTCGCGTTAGGCCCATTGCCCAACCCTACATCGATCTTGTGCCAAGCAACGTTTATCGAAGCCGGCCCCCTATCAGCCGAACTCTGGCGCCTGTCCGACTTGCGCAACTCCGGCAGCCGCTTTGATCGCGGCATAGGCCTGCTTGAAGGCGGACTGCTTACCATCTCGCTGTTCGTGCTGGTCATCGCCATCACCAATCGCGAATGGATCTATCTGCTGCTGGCAGCCTGGCTAGTCGGCAATTTGCGCTTGGGCGCATTCGCATTGGGCTGGGACGACCAATGGCTGGGCCAGGATATCCCCCAGGCATGGATGCCGTTCATCCGGCAAGTCACGGTCGCCACCTACTACTTGCTTACCTATACGCTGCTGACCCAACTTTTCCGCGGCAACCGTCTCATTTTTCTACCGCGCCTGGCGCGAGCCGCCCAATGGGCCGGCCTGGCCTTGCTCGCTGGCGCATTCTTGTTGCCGTATTCCTTATTCCAGCCCTTGATGTGGGCCATTTGCGGGTTCGGCGTCCTGGTAGCCATACTCATACTTTCCCGGTCCGTATACCGAACACGCTCGCGCATATGGCTGTGGCATATCGTAACGCTCAGCATGTCGCTCTGCGTCATGCTGTCAGGTATCTTCCTGGTCATATTCGGGCGCACCGAGTTCATTGATGCCTTCAATGGTGTCATCGCGCTACTCTTGTCCAACGTCATGGTCGCCCTGGCGGTCGCGGAACGCATGCGCGAAGACCGCAGGGAAAGGGTTCGAGCCCAAACGGAGCTGGTCAGCAATTACGCCGTCACACCGATAGGCATGTTCACCCTGAATTCCGATGGCGTCTTCGAGCGCGCCAACCCGGTACTCGAACAGATGCTGGGCTTTTCGCTGGAAATCAAAGCAGCTCACTGGACCGATTACTTCCCTACCCAGGACTGGGCCGCGCTTGCTGAAAAAACCAAATCAGGCGAAGAGGTCGAAATCGACATCCTGGACTCCGCCGCCAAACCCGGATTACCGCAACACTTCGTTGTTCGCGTCATCCTGACCAGTGACCATATAGAAGGCTCGCTGCAAGACATTACAGTCCGCACAGAAACGATGAACCAGCTACGGCGCATGGCCGATACCGATCCGCTCACCGACGTGTTGAACCGGCGCGGCATCGAAAAGGCCCTGGAAGCCTCTGTAGAGCGCCTGGCTGCCGGCGAACCCTGCGCCCTGGCCTACGTCAACCTGGACCACTACAAACGCATCAACAGCCTGTTTGGGCACATGTCGGGCGACGAAGTACTGCAGCAAGTGTGCCAGCGAATTAAAACCGCGCTGACCCGTGACGAACATGTTGGCCGCATCGGGGGCGACGAGTTCATCATTCTTTTCCCGAACACCACCATTACACAGGCTCGGGAAGCGGCAGCCAAGGTAATCAGCGACCTGAATTCCACTGCGCTATATGTCAGCGGGCGTGCATTCCAGATCAAAAGCGCCATGGGGATCATCGAAGTCACCAGCAACATGGACCCCAAAGAAATGATCTCCGCGGCCAGCCGCGCCTGCCGCGAAGCCCGCAAGCAGCATCAGGATATCGTTGTCTACGAACAGGACTCCAACGAGCTGCAGGAACATACCGAAGAACTCCGGCTTTTCGATGAACTCGAAGGGGGTGATTCACCGCGCGGGCTCTATCTGGAAATGCAGCCCATCATGTCGATGAAAAACCCACTGCAAACGCTGAACTTCGAAGTACTGCTGCGTGTACGCAATTCCACAGGAAGCTTGATTCCCTCCGGAAAAATCATTGCCGCCGCGGAAGAAAGCGGCACGATCACCATTATCGACAAATGGGTGATTTCAGCCACGCTGGAATGGCTGGCCAAACACGAGCACCGCTTGAACAAAACCGAACTGGTCAGCGTCAATCTAAGTGGCGTATCGCTTAACGATGACAAGTTTATCGATGCTTTCTTCGCCATCCTGGAACGCTACGAACATCTGGTCAGCCGCTTGTGTATTGAAATTACCGAAGGTGTGGCGCTGCAAGACCTGAACCGAACACGCGTATTCATGAGCCGTCTGCAAAAAATGGGGGCGTTTATTGCCCTGGACGACTTCGGCGCAGGCTATACCTCGTTCTCGTACATCAAGGAACTACCAGCCGATGCCATCAAGATCGACGGCGCGCTGATTAAAGACATGATGGCTAACGAGACCAATACCGCCATCATTCGCACCATCGTCGAGCTTGCCCGCAATCTGGGCATGAAGAGCATTGCCGAGTGGGCCGAAGACTGCGCTACGCTGCGGGCTTTGCAAGAGATGGGGGTTGATTATGTTCAGGGCTTTGTCGTGTCGAAAGCCAAGTCGCCGGCCGAGATACTAAATGCCGATACATTGGCCGACCTGATCGACGATAACGAAGTCCTGGACTTCATACATGAAATCACGACAGAAAACAGTGATGAAAACGATGGGCACCAACCGCGTCGACAGGCGTCGGCCAATTCATTTTAGGCGTGCCCAAGACGCTACCAACACACCAAGCGGCTTAAACCCTACTTCGCCCCAAAGCCAGCAACCATCAGCGGCACCCTGCGCGGCATAGGCTTGGTGCGTTTTTCTTCGTACATGCGCTCGTCGGCCAAATGCATGGTTTTTTTCAAGCTGCCGGCCTCTGACTTAAGCGCCATCCCCATTGATATCTTAACGCCTACAGCATCGAGGGCATGCTTAAGGCGGGCCACCAAAGCCGTTGCGATAACCGGCGTGGCATACTGCGCCACAACGCCGAATTCATCGCCACCCAACCGCCCTACGGCATCATTGCTGCGCAACACAGCGGAAATGGTTTGTGCTGTCAGGCGGATAAGGTCGTCACCCGCCGAATGACCTTGAGTGTCATTGACGACTTTCAGGTAATCCAGGTCTAGCATGACTATGGCGGCATCATTTCCGTCGTCGCCCAGCATGGCATCGATATGCGCCAGGCGATTGATCCAGCCGGCGCGGTTAAGCGTGCCGGTAAGCGGGTCAAGAAAGGCGTCGCGCTGCAATTCGACCATTAGCCGTTCGGCAACATCAAGTTCAGCATGCAAGGCCAAGGTAAGCGCCAGGGAGGACAAGCATAGGCGAACCTCGTCGGCACGCCAGGGCAAACTGAGCGGTAATTCAAAAGCCAGGCCTATTATGTACCCGCCGCCAGAGGATTCCGTTGCATGCAGATCGGCCTTGACCAGATAATACCCACGGTTGGCGCCAGCGTCCGGCGCCAGCACCAAAACCTTCTGCTCGTACTCGGTAATGTGCCGATACTGGAAACCATCGTTCAGCGGCGCGTTCTCCCATTGGCCTGTAAGCAGGGAGGCAAGGCCTTCGGGCGAAGCAGCCCCAAAAGGGCCGGTAACGGCAATGGGGGAGTAAAAATCCCCCTCGCAACGGCCTACCACCCACCCTTCCAGCGGCAAAAAAGCCTGCAGTATCTGCAACTGGGCAGTAATGGCCTTATTGGCTAGAACGTTTGCCCGAACCTCAATCTTCGGGCCTTCTCTTATTATGGGCATAATTTTCTAAGAAGATACTGCCGGCCAGCACGCGAAGTTATGTTTTGATACTAATTTTTACAGCGGCAGTCACGTATTTTACTGTTTTTTCCCTGAAAAAGGAAAACAAAAGTACGATCAACCCTAAAGATTGACCGTACTAAAATAGATAAACGTGAAAGGCGCTGTACGCGTGTAACGGTTACAGTTCGCCGTACGAATGAAGGCCGGACAAGAACATGTTCACGCCCAAAAAGGCGAAGCTGGTGATCAGCAAACCGCCCAGGGCCCAGTAGGCAGCCATTGTGCCGCGTAGCCCTTTCATCAAACGCATATGCAGCCAGGCAGCGTAGTTCAGCCATACGATGAGCGCCCAGGTTTCCTTGGGATCCCACTGCCAATACGTACCCCAGGCATCAGCTGCCCACAAGGCACCCAAAATAGTGGCAACGGTAAAGAAGGCAAAACCTACCGCAATCGCCCTGTACATGATGTCGTCCAGGATTTCCAACGATGGCAGCTTGCTGGCAATGGGGCCGCGCAGCGCCAGGATGCCGCCCACAATAAGGGCGCCAATCCCGAAGTAGAGCATCCATGTAGGTGACAGCTCGCTGGAGCTGAACATCATGGGCTCGGCGCACAAAATGGCACCCAACAGAAATACCGGCACCAACTTGCCCCAGGACTTCGTTTGACCATGCTCTTTGATCAGATAGGCAAACCCCACCATGGCGGCCAGGGAAAACGTGCCATAGCCAATGAAGTTGGCCGGCACGTGCAGCTTCATCCACCAGCTTTTAAGCGCCGGCACCAGAGGCTGGATTTGGAATGCGTCGCGTGTAAACGAATACCACAGCAGGAAGACCACTGCCGAACTGATGACCATCAGAACAAAACCGCCCAGGGCTCGTGTCGCGTAGCGACGCTCGTAATACAAATAAAACAACGCAGTAATTAGCGCAAACAACACAAAAACTTCGTACAGATTGCTGACGGGAATATGGCCGATATCGGGACCCAGCAGATGCCCCTCGCGCCAGCGCACCAGCAATCCCACAATACCCGCGTAGACTGCGCCCCAGGTCAACGCGGTACCCACCCAAGCCGCTGTTTGACTGAAAATGCCTATCCAATAGCACACCATGGCCAGCACAAACAGCGCGCACATCCACAAAATGGCCGACTGGGAGGAAAACAGATATTTCAGGAAAAACACGCTTTCAGCGCGCGTAATATCGCCCTGGGCCAACCCACCGCCATTGCTGTACAACCAGATGGCGAACAACGCAGTCAGGCCACTAAGCACCATAACGGTACGCAACGGACGCCATAGCCACGCCATCCAACTGATCACGGGAACGGCTCCACAGAGAATCAGCTTCTCGTAGTAGTCCATGCTTTGGCTATAGTTAGTCAAGGCATAGGCTGCGCCCAGCGACAACAACAGGAAAAACACTATATCGGTCCAATCGGGCTTGCCCCGACTGCCGCGCGAATCGCCGCTGGCGACCATGTTTTCCTGCCACATAGGCATGTTCGATTTGAGGGTGGACTCGGACATAAGGTGAAACCTCGTTACGTAGAGAGGCTTTTGAAAGCCTCTTTGAAGCGATCGAACTCGTGATTGAAATCAAGAGTTCGTCGCTGCGATGTCATGGCCGCCAGCATATCGCTACCCTGGCCTTGGGGCTTGATCCATACCCAGATCCGGCGATCACGGATATAAAACATGGAAAACACGCCAATAACCAAAAACAGGCTGCCCAGATAAACCGTATTTTTTCCCGGGCTGCGTGCCACTTGGAACACACTGGCTTCGACTTGTTCAAAATTCTTCAGCGTCATGAATACTGGCGCAGGGTAATCGGGCAGGTTGGCCAGCGCCAGCAAAGTCATTTGCACCCAAGCATCGGCCTCTTGGCCTGCAGCGCCATTGCGATCAACTGGCGGCTTGCCAGCTTGTTCACGCAGGATATCGCGCAATTCCATCAAGGATAGCTGGATCATAGGAACGGCAAAGCCCAACACCTTTTCGCGGTCTGGCTCTGGCACTTTTTCAATAATACCGTTGAACCCGGCCTTATAGAATGTTTCCAGGGCGCCTACCGCCGCCTTGTGCAACAACGGCTGCTGCAATTCGGTATTGGCATTCTTTACTGAAAATCGTGTAGCAGCTTCATTTAACAAAGCGGGGTTGGCCAATGCCGCCCGCATATTCATGAACTCTACTACCGAATTATCCGCATCGGCGGGAATCCTGATATAGCGGTATGGTTGAGCAGCGCTTTCCCGCACACCAGCCAGGAATACAGAACTGCCGTCCAACATGAGCGGCAGCATATAGTTAGTATATTCGTGGGCCTGCCCATCGCTGCCGACAATACGGTACTGAATACTAGGCCCGACGTTCTTCAGGTGCTCGTTCTTGGCGCCGGCAGCACTTCCTGTTACTGCAGCCACGTGCTCCATCATTGGTTTAGCCTGAGGAACGGCGTCTCCCGACAGATCTTCTACGTTGATAACCCGCAGACCGGAAAAATCAACGGCCAAAGACGATTCGCCCTGGCCGTTGCTAACGGTAATTTCCGTGGGTTTACCCACCACACCATTAAAATTGAACGACTTATTACTGGCGCCCACCAAGGGGTAACCCACCAGTTCCAATTTACTGCCGCCATCATCGAAGCTGGACTGATAGACAGTTACGCCCTTGTAACGCAACGGTTCGTTCACCTCGATAGTCTGGCTAAACGACTTGCCCGTATCCGGATCGGTCACTTCCACTTCGCTTTTGAAGCTGCTGGGCATGCCGGTGGAATAGTAGTCCACCACGAATTTATTCAGCTTCAGATTGAAGGGCAAAGGTTGAACCAGCACCCCGTTATCGACACTGATAATCCCGCTGCTGCTTTGCGCACCTTCGGGCACCAACATATTGGCGCGAAAACTGGGGTTGCCAGGAGACAAGCGACCAGAAGCAGGCACCTCGGAGATCAGCATATTGTCGGTAATGGGCACCTTTCCACCCAACCACACTTGCAGCCTTACCGGCAGTTCGCTGTCGAGCAGACCGCCTATGCAGATCACCACAATGGCTGTGTGCGCAAAAATATAGCCCAGGCGATTAGCGCTCCCCTTTTTGGCAGCCAGGATCATGCTATCGCCATCGTGGCGTACTTTGAACTTATAGCCTTGGGATCCCAGCCATTGTTGGATACGCGACAAGTTTTCAGCAGGCGTCGCGTTGTTGGTGACTTCGACCCGATGGTGAAACGAACGCAAGCTGCTGCCACGGACATATTCGCGAAACGAGCGTGCATCGCGGATCATTTTGGGTGAATTGCGCAACACGCATATCGAGGTGGAGACCACCAGGAATGTCATGATCAGCAAAAACCACCAACTATTGTAAATATGCCAGATGGAAAACTTGTCGAAAATGGCGAACCAGAAAGGCCCAAACTTATCGATGTAAGTGTTTCCGGCTTGATTTTGCTGCAGCACAGTGCCTATCAGGCTTGCCACGCAAATAAACATGAGCAGGCTAACGGCAAAACGCATCGAGCCCAGCAATTCGAATACGTCTGCGCCAACACGACGCGCGGAAGAAGAAGATTTCACAATGCAAATTTCATAAAAAAGGGGACGCCAAAGATAGCCTCCCCCCGTCTTAGACTAGATTGTGCGGAAATAGTTCCGCACAATTGCGTTAAAAATTAACGCAAGCCCGCTGCATAATCGGCAACGGCAGCAATGTCTTTATCGGACATGCGATCAGCGATATCGTGCATTTCTTGACTATTGGCACGATCACCGCTACGGAAAAGCTTCAGCTGCTCGGCGATGTAGACAGGATGCTGACCCGACAAGCGAGGATACTTACCTGGCACGCCCGCGCCGTTAGGCGAGTGGCAGCCCGCACAGGCAGGCACATTGCGATCAGGCAGGCCGCCGCGCCAAATGTGCTGGCCGCGTTCCATAGTGGCTTCGCTGCTGGCAGTGCCCGCAGTTTTCGGATCCAGCGGCTGTTGCGTCAGGTAGTACGCAATATTTTGCATATCTTCGGGCGTAAGCGGCGCTGCAAAAGTGGTCATGACCGTATCGGCCCCACCGGCACCGCGACGCGCGGCTGGAGCCTTGCCGTCTTTGGACTTGAAATCAACCAATTGCTTGACCAGGTATTCGTGCGGCTGGCTGGCAAGGTTAGGATTCACCGGAATCGTGCTATTGCCGGCCGCGCCGTGACAACTGGCACAGGCCAAAATGCCTCGCGCCATATCGCCGTTGGCGTAAAGCTGTTCGCCTTTGGCGGCATCGGGCTTGGCAACCGCTATATCGGCGGCATAAGCAATGGAAACTGCGGAAGACCCCAGCAGCAAGCCGCTGGCAACTACCATTCTGGAAAGCATACGCTTCATGAAGACCTCGACGATCGCTATTCGATCCGGTGTCAAAAACACCACGATGACAATGTCAAATTCGCTTAAAGCAAGCCCTAAGGAAAATGACGCAACTGTTTCAAACGTGCGATTATACAATAGCGTTTATATTAAACCGTTCTAGGTACCCTCTTGTGTCCATTCTGCATCGTGCTTCCTTCACCGTCTCTGCGGCCCGCCTTGACCAACTGCCGCCTCCCACGACGGCTGAAGTCTGTTTTGTGGGCCGCTCCAATTGTGGCAAATCGTCCGCCATCAATGTATTAACCAACCAACGCCGGCTGGCCTTTTCCAGTAAAACGCCAGGGCGTACACGGCTGATCAACCTGTTCGGCATCCCCGACCCCATAGAGCCTGGCGCCCATTTGGGGTTTCTGGTCGACTTGCCCGGTTACGGCTATGCTTCGATAGGGCGCGAGGCACGCGAAGAATGGACTCAAGTCCTTGGCGACTACCTGCGCCAACGTTCGTCGCTGGCTGGCATTGTGCTACTTATCGATATCCGGCGCGGCGTCACCGAACTGGATCGCCGCCTGGCCGACTGGATTGCCCCTACCCGCATCCCCGTGCTCGCCCTCCTGACCAAGGCAGACAAATTCCCCTATGGCCAGCGCATCAAGGCCGTTGCGGCGGTCAAGAAAGAGCTCGCCGATATCGGCGCGCTGAACGCCATGCCCTTTTCCGCTACGAAGCGCATAGGTATTGATACCGCCTCTGCGCAAATTGAAAACTGGATTTCTCCGAAGGTTGTTCCATGACATCGTTTATCCTTTCCGCCGACTTTCCTGCCGCCCGCCCTCGACGCAACCGCCGCGACGATTTCTCACGCCGCCTGGTACGCGAAAATGTCCTGACGGCCCATGACTTGATCTACCCAGTGTTTGTCATGGAAGGCAAAGGCGTACAGGAACCCGTGCCATCCATGCCCGGCGTAGTTCGTTACTCGCCCGACACGCTGCTGAAAGCTGCCGCAGAATGCGTAGCCTTGCAAATCCCCGTGATTGCGCTGTTCCCAGTTATCGACGCCAGCCTGAAAACGCCTGATGGCATCGAAGCGGCCAATCCCAATGGCTTGATACCACGCGTAGTGGCAGAGCTTAAGAAGCGGTTTCCGGAACTAGGCGTGCTGACTGATGTGGCGCTGGATCCTTACACCAGCCACGGCCAGGATGGCATCATCGATGAAAACGGCTATGTGCTTAACGAACCCACAGTGGAAATCCTGACGCGCCAGGCGATAACGCAGGCGCAGGCGGGAGTTGATATCGTTGCTCCCAGCGACATGATGGACGGCCGCATCGGCGCGATTCGCCAGGCGCTTGAATCGCAGCAGCATATTTACACGCGCATCATGGCGTATTCAGCCAAGTATGCCAGCGCGTTTTATGGTCCTTTCCGGGATGCGGTGGGCTCAGCAACGAACTTGGGCAAATCGAACAAGTTTACGTATCAGATGGATCCGGCTAATCGCAATGAAGCCTTGCGCGAGGTAG
>DATJCP010000287.1:0-2062 GCA_035514715.1 Candidimonas sp. | reverse complement strand
CGCAAATATCGAATAAACATATATGCAAATTAAAGCATATAAGAGACATACATCCAACGATCCAGCACCTTTATATTTCAAGGACAGCGCCATGGCCATGCCGCCCGATAACAATGATTCCAGTCCGTCCGATACGGCCGTGCAGCAACTTGCAAGGCAAGTGCTAAAGCGCTATGAAGGCCAGCAGGGCAGCCTGCTTCCCATTCTTCACGCCATACAACACGCCCTTGGTTATATTCCGGCCGCCATCGTGCCGCTGCTTGGTGAAGCACTGCAACTGTCTCGCGCTGAAATCCACGGCGTAATCAGCTTCTACCCTCATTTTCGCGAAACGCCTGCAGCGCCTGTCGTGCTTGAAATCTGCCGAGCCGAATCCTGTCAGGCCATGGGCGGCGAGGCTCTTGCGGAACACGCCAAAAATATACTTGGCTGCGATTTTCACAGCACGGCCAAGAATGGCGCCATCACTCTTGAGCCGGTCTACTGCCTGGGCCTGTGCGCCCAGTCGCCCACGGTGATGATCAATGGCCAGCCCCACGCACGCATGACGCCCGCCAAACTAGACCAACTGCTGCAAGCCCAAGAGGCCCAACTATGAGCCCAACCATCAAGATCTTTGTACCGCGCGACTCAGCCGCCATTGCCGTAGGCGCCGATGCGCTGGCCCATGTCATTGCCCAGGAAGCGCAACGACGCGGGCTGGATGTCCTGATTGTTCGCAACGGTTCACGCGGGCTGCTATGGCTGGAAACCTTGGTCGAAGTCGAAACCACCGCCGGCCGTGTCGCCTACGGCCCTGTCGAAACCACCGATGTCGCCAGCCTGTTCGACGCCGGCTGGCTGGAAGGCAAACCACACACGCTGTCCCACGGCCTGACAGAAGAAATCCCTTACCTTAAAAACCAGGAGCGTCTGACTTTTGCGCGCGTCGGCATCACCGACCCGTTAAGCCTGCCCGACTACCAGGCCCATCAAGGTTTCCAAGGCCTTAAAAAGGCACTGGCCATGACTCCCACTGCCATTGTCGATACGGTTGTGGACTCCGGCCTGCGCGGCCGCGGCGGTGCTGCCTTTCCCACCGGCATCAAATGGAAAACCGTTCTGGCCACGCCTGCCGATCAAAAATACATCGTCTGCAATGCCGACGAAGGTGACTCGGGTACGTTCTCCGACCGCATGCTCATGGAAGGCGACCCTTATTCCCTGATCGAAGGCATGACCATTGCCGGGCTGGCCGTTCATGCCACCTACGGCTATATCTATGTGCGATCTGAATACCCCTGTGCCATTGCCACGCTGGAAGAGGCCATCGTCCGGGCGCGTGAAGCCGGATGGTTGGGCGGCAATATCCAAGGCAGCGGCTACGCTTTTGACCTTGAAGTGCGCGTCGGGGCCGGTGCCTACATTTGCGGCGAAGAGACCTCGTTGCTGGAAAGCCTGGAAGGCAAGCGCGGACTGGTTCGCGCCAAGCCGCCGCTGCCGGCCATAAAAGGCCTGTTCGGCAAGCCCACCGTCATCAACAACGTGATCTCGCTGGCCACCGTGCCCACCATACTGGATCAAGGCGCTGACTTCTACCGCAACTACGGCATGGGGCGCTCCAAAGGCACCCTACCCTTTCAGCTGGCAGGCAACCTCAAACAGAGCGGGCTGGTGGAAAAAGCCTTTGGTCTTACCTTGCGAGAACTCCTGTACGACTTCGGCGCAGGCAGCGCCAGCGGCCGCCCCTTGCGCGCCGTGCAAGTCGGCGGCCCCTTGGGCGCCTACCTGCCCGAGTCGCAATGGGACGTACCACTGGACTACGAAGCCTATATCGCCATATCGGCCATGCTGGGCCATGGCGGCATCGTGGCCTTCGACGATACCGTCGACATGTCGAAAATGGCCGAATACGCCATGGAGTTCTGTGCCGTCGAATCCTGTGGAAAATGCACGCCCTGTAGGGTCGGTGCCATACGCGGCACCGAGGTCATCAGCAAGATCCGCCATAACGAAAAGCGCGAAGAACAAGTCCATTTGCTGCGCGATCTTTGCGATACCATGCTGGCCGGCTCGCTGTGCG
>DATJCP010000286.1:0-21689 GCA_035514715.1 Candidimonas sp. | reverse complement strand
CGCAAGCCCATTATGGCGACCCGCGCATTACTAAGCTGGGTGCGTTTTTGCGCCGCACCAGCCTGGACGAGCTGCCCCAGTTTTACAACGTATTGCAAGGTCGTATGTCGATTGTGGGGCCGCGTCCGCACGCCTTGTCTCATAACGAGCACTACAAGGATCAGGTCGAATCCTACATGCAGCGCCACAAGGTAAAGCCGGGTATTACTGGTTGGGCGCAGGTCAATGGCTACCGCGGCGAAACCGATACGCTGGAAAAAATGGAAAAACGTGTTGAGTACGACCTTTGGTACATCAATAATTGGTCGCTGGGGCTGGATCTGAAAATTATCTTCAAGACCGTTTATACGGGCTTTGTGAATAACCAGCCGTAACGCATTCAATGAACGAGAGCACTAAACCAGCCTTGCGTACGAAAGTCATTATCCCTACCTATAACGGCGGGGAGGTTTGGAAGGCCTGTGTGCAGGCACTGGCCAGTGCCTGCGCCGCCACGCCGCAGGTGTCGGGGGTGTTGGTGGTGGACTCGTCGTCAGGCGACGATACGGTGGCGGTCGCCGGCGAATACGGTTTTACGGTGCAGGTCATTGATTCCCGCGATTTCGATCATGCCGGTACGCGCAACCAGGCGTGTTTCGGGGTAATGGGCGACACCGATGTGGTGGCCTTCCTGACGCAAGATGCGATCCTGGCGTCTGACTCGTCGCTTGAAAACCTGATCGCTGTGTTTGCCGACCCTAGCGTGGCCGTGGCTTATGGGCGGCAGTTGCCCCATGTCGACGCCAACCCCATTGCCGCACATGCGCGTTCGTTCAATTACCGTGCAAAAAGCTACGTCAGCGGCCTTGAGGACAAGGCGGTCATGGGGCTGAAAACGGTATTCACGTCGAATTCGTTTGCGGCGTATCGCGTATCGGTATTCCAGGAATTGGGTGGGTTTCCGGAAAAGAACATACTGAGCGAAGACATGTATTTTGCGGCTAAGGCCGTGTTGGCTGGCCATAAGGTGGCTTATGTGGCGGAGGCTGCCGTCTTGCATTCGCACAATTACACGCCTGTGGAAGAATTTCGGCGCTACTTTGATATTGGCGTCTTCCATCACGATGAGGCCTGGATAGCCCAGGCCTTTGGCGGGGCAGGTGGGGAAGGGAAGCGGTTTATCTTTTCGGAATTGAAGTATCTGCTGAGGCACGCCCCGGTCTGGCTGCCCAGGGCGTGCTTGCATAATGGCTTGAAAATACTGGGGTATAAGCTGGGGAAGAGCTATACGCGGCTGCCTGTGGGCTTAAGGCGGCGGTTCAGTATGCATAGGAAGTATTGGGGTTAGATTGCGTTTAGGCGTGGCAGGTAAATAACGTCGAGTGCCGTCTGGCACAAGGGCCGCAACTTGCCGCGTGTCTTGGACAAATGCTCGGGTAATGTGTCTAGTGATGGAATCGCCCAAAATGGATTGTTTTTGCCGGGTGCGAATTCACGCAATAGTTGGTCGACCAATTCTTCGTTGTCTACCGTAATGGTGGTCAGGACGAACAGCTCTGGTTGAAACAGATACTGGCTGTTGGCACAGATGCCTGCCAATTCGTGTTTGTGTTGGCCTGAAACCCCATGTTGCTTAAGTATGGCTCCCGGTTGTGCCGACATGAATTCGTCTTCGAACTCGTCGTCTGCCAGAAGGTCTAGCGTTACGGGCTGATCTCGACGTAAATAATTCGGAAATGCATTAAGCGTGCCGGCATAGCTCAGATGCAGCACATTGCGTGCGGCCGATTCATGATGCCCCCGCCGCTGAAGAAAATAGGCTGTCTTGGCGCCGCATATTACCCGTACGCAGCCTGTTATCCCCATGGTATTGGGTGTGTAGTTTAGTAACTCCAGCTTGTTTGCCGCTTTAGTAAAGAAAAGACGGTAGCTGTCTGAATACATGGGCGCGAACAGGGTGCGTAATGTGTCTTTTTTTCCTGCGTCGTTGGATGATGAACGCGATAGTGCGTAGTCGGCAAAATGGTGGGAAAAGAAGAATTCCTTGAACGCTGCGGTACCCAGCTTTAGGCTAATGCAGCCGTTTTCGGAGTTTTCAATCGAGAGCAGTGTTAGCTTGGGGATATCCAGCGAGCCTGCATGGGCTAAAAAGAAATCGGATTGATCCAGCGGTAGTGCATCCAAGATAGCGGCCATGGCGCCATGCCGCTGAAAAAAATGCGTATTGTCCAGTTCGACCTTGATGGATGACGCTTGCAAGGGCAGGAACAGTTTGGGATCGGGTGACAGCGTCGTATCAATGCGGGAAGCTTCTTCGCTGTAGTAACCGCGTACCAACAGAAAAATGACTGACAGCACGAACAAGATCAGCAAGTCAAAAAACAAACCGGAGTAAGTTTTAACGAGCTCCAGCCAACCTGTCGTGCTGGTGCCATGTACTTGCCACATTAAAAACATGACAAAACAGCCATAACCAAGCAACGCAACAACCGCTAGCATGCGGCGTCGCAAAATTGCGCTAAACCAAGGGTGGCGCCGAGCCAGATAGTCCAGTGTCCTGGAGGCTATCTGGGTGAATGATTTATAGCGCACCTGGGTTCCCTTACTTTTTGATTTACAGGAAACGGATGGTAACGTATTTGGGAAGGCCTGATCGCTCAGTACGATGGGATCAGGCCCAGTGATCTGGCCTGCAATTTGGCGCTTGAAGGGCCTGGCTGAATTGCGTGGGGTAATTCGTACGCTGGAATATGGGAGGAAGCTATAGCTCCGGCATTCGTCTGTGACTAATATCGGGACCTCGTACTTTTCCGCTGTGCTATTTCCATTCATTAGGTCCCCGTGTGTTCGCGCCTCGTCCTACAGTAGGCGTCCCTATTCAATCACGGGACGCGGCATGAGCCAACACGACGCAAGCTACCGGCAGCTATTCAGCAGCCCGCACATGGTGCGCTGCCTGTTCGACGGTATTCTCCAGGCCTGTGCCGACTATGGCCCGGGCCTGCCTGACGCCAACGACCTGGACTGGGACGCCGCCCAGGCATTGCCGACGAATTACATTGGCAAAGGCCTGCAGCAGCGCCATAGTGACTGCGTTTGGCGCATTCCTCGCCGTGATGGCGAGGACTTATATATTCTGCTGTTGCTGGAACACCAGTCGCGCATCGACGCGCACATGGCTTTGCGCATCCTGATCTACGTTGGCTTGCTGTATCAAAGCTTGCTCAAGCAAGGCCTGATACCGGCGGGTGGGCGTTATCCGCCAGTGCTGCCCGTGGTCTTATATAGTGGTGTCGCGCCTTGGAGTGCGGCAACCCGCCTGCTGGACTGCATCGACACAAGCCTGCCGTTACGCCATCTGCAGCCCAACATGAGCTACATCTTGTTGGATGAGGGCGAAATGCTGCGTACCACGCGCCTGCCCAAGAACAATCTGGCCACGCTCTTGTTTCGGCTGGAACACAGCCAAGGTGTTGAGGATGTGCGCCAATTGATGCAAACTATCGGGAAGCTCACTCAGAACCCGCGCTACGACGAAGTGCGCCGCGCCTTTCTGGACTGGGCCACCCACGTACTGCTGCCGCGCGCGCTGGACGGTCAGCCCACCCCCGCGGTACACAGCCTACAGGAGTTCGACGACATGCTGGCAGAAAATACACGGTCCTGGACGCACCAGTGGAAGATGGAAGGTGAAGCGATGCTGCTGCAACGCCAACTTACTCGCAAATTCGGCCCCTTACCCGAAGCCTTGCAGCAGCGCATTACTTCGGCCACAACCGCCCAACTGGAAACCTGGTCGCTCAACATTCTGGATGCGCAAACGTTGGATGATGTGTTTACTGGGTAAGCATAGGAAGTATTGGGGTTAGCCCATATTGCCTTCCTACACCGTACCCTGTAGTATCTCGTCGTCGAAGAAAGAGCATGTAGAAGAGACCAGCCGCATTTACGCTGGCGCCGACGGAGCAACCGCCCCGGAAACTCTCAGGCAAACAGGACTGCATGTTTCAAGACAATCTGGAGAGCGGCGCTTTAACGCGCCCACCGAAGGGGAATCATTCGCCGCTGGCGCAATGATGAAACTCTCAGGTACCAAGACAGATGGGGTGTCGTCGCCATAAGGCGGCGGCCACCTTTTTCTTGGGACCGTCATGCACCACATTGCCATTATTGGCGCCGGTATTACCGGCGTCACCTCTGCGTACGCGCTGCGCAAGCTCGGATACAACGTTACCGTTATCGACCGCCAGCGCTATTGCGCCATGGAAACGTCGTTTGCCAACGGTGGGCAGCTTTCCGCCAGCAATGCGGAGGTCTGGAACAACACCTCCACCTTGATCAAAGGGCTGCGCTGGATGCTTAGGCGCGATGCGCCCTTGCTGGTGAACCCTGCGCCCAGCTGGCACAAGTATTCCTGGATGGCCGAATTCGTACGCAACATCACCAATTATCGCGAAAACACCATCGATACGACTCGTCTTGCTATCGAGGCCAGGCAGCATCTGTACCGGATGGCCGAGGAAGAGGGTATTGATTTCGACCTGGAGCAGCGCGGTATTCTGCACGTGTACCATGACCGTAAAAGCTTCGAGGCGGGGCGGCGTGTAAACGGATTGTTGCGCGAAGGTGGCCTGGAACGCTATGAAGTGACGCCCTCAGAGGCGCGCATTATTGAACCCGCCCTGCATAACGATTGTTATGGCGGCTTTTTTACCCCTTCCGATGCCACGGGTGATATTCATAAGTTCACGCGTGGGCTTGCCGCGGCTTGCGAGCGTAACGGCGCGCGCTTTCGTATGGATACCGAGGTGCAGGCGATTACGCCTGTGGGGCAGGGGCATCAGTTATTGCTGAAGCAAATGGGGTCGGGCGAAGAGCACCGCCTGGATGTCGACGCCATTGTCGTTTGCGCAGGCTCGGCAAGCCGGCATTTCGCCGCAATGCTGGGTGACAGGGTGAATATTTATCCGGTAAAGGGGTATTCGATCACGGTGAATCTGGCTGATGAAGCCAGCGTGAAGGCTACGCCATGGGTAAGCTTGCTGGATGAGGAAGCCAAGATTGTGACCAGTCGCCTGGGGCGTGGCCGTTTCCGCGTGGCGGGCACGGCGGAATTCAATGGTTTCAATAAAGACATCCGTTCTGATCGCATTCAGCCTCTGGTCGACTGGGTACGACGCAGCTTCCCGGATATTGATACGGCCAGTGTTGTGCCGTGGGCGGGTTTGCGCCCGATGATGCCTGACATGATGCCGCGCGTACGGGCGGGGAAACAGCGTGGCGTTTTTTACAATACTGGCCATGGCCATTTGGGATGGACGCTTTCCGCGGTAACAGCCCAAATGCTGGCTGAGACACTGCAGCAGCAGTTACGCCCATCCGTACCCGTAGGTGCAGCCACTGCTGTGGCGACCTAAGCCCATGCGTCATATGTGGTTATTTATAACTAATTGATTCCATATGTATCATAATCCGGTTGTCATTAATGTGACATATTGATCAACCGGAGAGCACTATGACGATTCATGAGGGATTGCAGTGGCCGTTGGAAGTATGTTGTATGAAGAATGTCCTGGCTTATCAGAGCCGGGATATTCGGCGTGGAATGAAACGCGTATTGGGTGCGGTGCTATGGGTAGCCGCGCTGTGTTCTGGCTTGGCGGGATCGGCCTGGGCTCAGCAGGATCCAGCATGGATTTATAACGAGGCGCAGTGGGGTTTACCCAGTGCGCCTTTTCTTTTTTCGGGCAATACGCTGTATACGGCCGGTAGCTTTGAGTCGGGCCGCCAGGTATTGATAGGCCCCAGCCTCGCAAATATTCATGTGCTGGGCGGTACCCGCCTACATTTGACAGGAACCATTTCCAACCAGGAATCGGGTATATCCGGCCTGCAAAAATTCGGTGCAGGCACGTTGGTGCTGTCGGGCCAAAATACGTATCGGGGCAATACGCAACTGCATGAAGGCACGCTTCATATTGTGGGCGAGAATGCCTTGGGCCGCCGCAGTAACGCATTGTTGGCCTATCGGGGCAGCGTAGTGCATTACGCTCCGGGAACCTCGGTCTTCAATCAACAGCATTTGCGGGAAAGCAGTGAGGCGCTTGGCGATAGCGTTCAGTGGCGGGTAGATAGCGGTGTAGCGGTACAGGCCGGTAACGTGCAGGGTTCGGTGCCCGTCGTGAAGCAGGGCTTGGGGAAGCTGCGTTTGATCGGCATCGTCAGTTATCCATCCTTTTTTACAGTGAATCAGGGAACGCTGGCGGTTGATTGGCACGTTGGGGGTTCGGTGCAGGTTAACCAGGGTGCGCGCCTGGAAGGCGGTGGTATTGTGCGCTCGGTCTCTATACAGGGCGGTGGAGTGCTATCGCCAGGAGAAGGGCTTGGCGATACGGCCGTGATGACGTTGACCGAGAAGCTGGAATTCAAGCCTGGGGCGGTGTTCGAGATTGATGCAAAGCCATCCGGTGTAGCGGATTTTGTGCAGGTGGCTGGCAAGGCGCTGTTGGACGGACAGGTAATGACGCGGGCGAGTGCCGGTGATTGGCAACCACGCACGCGCTATGCCGTGTTGCAGGCAACCGATGGTTTTGACGGTACGCGTTTTGCGTCGGCCACGACGAATCTACCCTTTTTGACGCCGGCCCTGAGCTACGACGAGCAAACCGTATACGTAAGCCTGAGCCGCAATGGAACACCGCTCGAAGAGGTGACCGAGACGCCTACCGAAGAAGAGGTTGCTGAAAAGGTGGATGAAGGCGCTAATCCTGGCTTGCACGATGATGTGGTGGTGATGGACAGGCCGCAGGCCAGGGAAGCGTTCAATCAGTTGTCGGGTAGTTGGATGGCATCGGTACGGTCCAGCATGCTGGAAGACAGCCGGTTTGTACGCGAGGCGGTGTTGCGCAGTACGGGCTTTGCGCCAGCGGCTTCGGCTATGCAGGATGGGGCGGTTCGCCAGGATGCGCCGCGTGCCTGGTCCCAGGCCTTTTATTCTTCTGACTATAGGGCTGTGCAAGGCGGTACGCCCGCCGATGCTCGCGATATCGGCGGTCTGGTGCTGGGTATTGAACAGCCGCTAAGTGCTCACTGGCGTGCAGGCGCGTTCTTTGGGGCACAGCGTAGCGATATGCGGCGGCGCCATGCCATGGCGACAGCGGGCATCGACAGCCTGCACGCAGGGCTAAGCCTGGCGGGTCGTTGGCGCGATGTGGACCTGGCCGTGGGGGTGGCGCGCACTTGGCACAAGATCCGCAGCCATCGCTCGATAGCGGTGGCTGGCTTGCAGGATGCGTTGTCGGGAAATTATCGGGGGCGCACCTTGCAGGTATTTGGTGAAATAGCCGCGCCTATACGTTGGTTTGGAAAGGCGCTGGCTGGATTGGGTTCTTCCGTGGTGCCGGCCGATTCTTCCAAACCGTCGGCGTTGCCTGCTGTAAGCCCTTTTGTTCGTATGGCGTGGGTGCAGGCCAATACCAGCGGATTTACGGAAAGGGGCGGTGCGGCGGCGCTGGTAGTGCTGCCGGAAAGTCAGGCCGTTTTGTTGTCGACGCTAGGGCTGCGTGCCGAACACCGTATTGAAACGCCCACCGGCATTGCCATGTTGCGGGGCGAATTGGCTTGGCGCCATGCCAGCGGCAATGCCCGTGCATTCAGCCGCCAAAGTTTCAGGGACGATGCGACGCAAAGCGTGTTCGAGTCCGAAGGCCTGCTGCTGGCGCGTCAGGCTTGGTCGCTGCAATTAGGTGTAAAAGCGGATTTGACCAAGCGTGTAAGCCTGGGCGTGGCCTATGCCGGGCAATTTGCATCGCGTCGGCAGGACCACGGCGCCAGGGTTGACGTGGCGTGGGTGTTTTGACCAGGCATATTTTTTATTCCCGCTTCTGCGGGATTTTTTTATGTCAGTTCAAACCGAAAACTCTTGCCTAGTGCTTTTGCCGCGCTGGTGAGCGTGGTTAGCGTCAGGCTAGTATCGTTTTCATCCAGTAAACGATTAAGCGCAGCACGGCTAGTCTGCATTTTGGCCGCCAACGTGGTTTTGGTCAGGTGTTGCGCTTTCATTTCCTGGGAGATCTGCCAGGAGATGACGCGTTTTACGGCGACGGCAGAAACATCTTCCAGAATAGCTTCTTCTGTCAAGAAGTCATCAAAGCTACTGCCAATATGTGTATTCATTCTGCGCTCCTAAGCTGCTTGAGACGACTTTTTGCCACATTGAGGTCGTCTGACGGGGTGGCGGAAGATTTCTTGATGAATCCATGAAGAAGCACCATGATTTTGCCGATAACTGTAAAGAGGATTCGGGCAATTCGGTCAGCTAAATGGACGCGTACTTCCCATAAGTCTTTTGCTAGTTTTCGTACAAGTGGCATACCCAAGGGCCATCCGAATTGCACCGTTTTCACGTCCTCGCCAATTGTGCGTCTTTCTGAGGTAGGTAGAGCCTTCAACCATTCTCGTACAGGCTCCGTGCCGTGTGCTGTGGCGAAGAAACGAACCTCAAGCGAAGGAGTGTTCATGAGAAGAGTGTATCAAAATCGGTACGTTTTGGAAAGTAGTGCTGTTGCCAGTTTCTGGCAGTTCTGTGGCTACACGAAAGAGTCAAGGATGTATGTCGGGGCGCAAGTAAAGGAAAGCCGCCAAGGTTGCGCGTTACCCTTGCGGGTACTAAGCGTGGCGGCTATGTTGAAGCTAATATAAATTGCAACCGAATCGTTGTAAATACGTTCGGGTGGGCGAAGTTATCCGGCTAGCAGGTTTAACCTGCTAGCCTCTTTAAATCGTATCTGCGTACAAATCGTATTCGTCCGAATCTGTAACCCGTACGCGAACCATATCGCCTGGTTTCAGCGTTTTTTCGGTGTTCACGAACACGCTGCCGTCGATTTCCGGCGCGTCGGCGCTGTATCGGCCAACTGGGCCGTCCTCATCGATTTCGTCGATAAGCACGTCGATTTCGCGGCCTACCTTTTGCGCCAGGCGGGCTGTGGAAATGGCTTGCTGGTGCGCCATGAAGCGGTCCCAACGTTCTTGTTTGACTTCGTCGGGGACGTGGTCGGCAAGTTCGTTGGCCCTGGCGCCTTGTACCGGCGAATACTGGAAGCAGCCTACGCGATCCAATTGGGCTTCGGTCATCCAGTCCAGCAGGTATTGGAAATCTTCTTCGGTTTCGCCGGGGAAGCCCACGATAAAGGTGGAACGCAGGGTCAGGTCGGGACAGGCTTCGCGCCAGCGCTTGATGCGCGCCATGGTGCGGTCTTCGAAGGCCGGGCGTTTCATGGCCTTGAGTATTTTCGGGCTGGCGTGCTGGAAGGGAATATCCAGATAAGGCAGGATCTTGCCGTCGGCCATTAGCGGGATGACTTCGTCGACATGCGGGTAGGGGTAGACGTAGTGCAACCGGGTCCACACGCCGAACTCGGACAGTGCTTCGCTAAGCTGCGTCATGTGGGTCTTGATGGGGCGACCGTTCCAGAAGCCGCTGCGGAACTTCACATCGACTCCGTAGGCGCTGGTGTCTTGCGAAATAACCAGCAATTCTTTGACGCCGGCCTTGACCAGGCGTTCGGCTTCGCCCATGACATCGCCTATCGGGCGGCTGACCAGGTCGCCGCGCATGGACGGGATAATACAGAAGCTGCAGCGGTGGTTGCAGCCTTCGGATATCTTCAGGTAGGCGTAGTGGCGCGGTGTCAGCTTGATGCCTTGTGGCGGCACCAGGTCTATGTACGGGTCGTGGCTAAGGTTGGGCGGCGCGGCTTCGTGTACGGCGCGCACGACTTGTTCGTATTGCTGGGGGCCGGTAACAGCCAGCACGGCGGGGTGGATTTCGCGGATCAGCGATTCTTCCACGCCCATGCAGCCGGTAACGATGACCTTGCCGTTTTCGGCAATGGCTTCGCCGATGGCGTCTAGCGATTCGGCCTTGGCGCTGTCGATAAAGCCGCAGGTGTTGACCACCACGACGTCGGCGTTGTCGTATTCTGGGGTAATGATGTAGCCTTCGGTGCGCAATTGCGTCAGGATGCGTTCGGAATCAACCAACGCTTTAGGGCATCCCAGACTGACAAAGCCGACTTTTGGGGAACTCATGAATAACCTCGTTGAGCCAAAGGCTCGATAAAGAAAAAGAATTTAGCGGTTACAACCAAGGTTGCCGCAAGGCCAGAAGCCATTTGATGATAAAGTCGGGAACAAATCCCATTTACACAGGCCTTAGCACTCGTGCCCGATACTTCTTCCAAACCCGTCCGCAGTTCCGTATCTTTATCGGATACCATCCTGGCCAGCGCGCAAAACGTGCAGGCCGTGCTGGCTGGCCGTTCGTTATCGGACAGCCTGGCCGCTACGCCGGTTGCCCTGCGCGCCGCCACCCAGGCCGTCGTGTTCCACGTAATGCGGCGACTAGGCCTGGCATACGAGATCAAACAGTTGCTGGTGCAACGCACGCCGCCCAATGCCTGGTTCGATGCCGTGTTGCTGGTATCGCTGGCATTGCTGGACACGGCAGTGGAATTTGCCGACGAAACGAATACGGATCATGCCGCGCGCCGCGACGTGCCTGTATATGCCGTGCATACGGTGGTGGACCAGGCGGTAAACGCCGTGGCAGGCCAACGCACGCTGCAGACCTATAAAGGCTTGTTAAATGCAACGCTAAGGGGCTTTATTCGGGAAAGATCTGCTATTTTAGCCCACGCCAAGCAAAATCCGGAAGCAGTATTCAATCATCCCAAGTGGTGGATCGCGCAAGTGCGCCGTGCTTACCCGAAGCAATGGCAGGCTTTGCTGGCTGCGGCGAATCGGCCCGGCCCTATGACATTGCGTGTTAATGCCCGGCGTTCATCAGTGGAAAAGATGCTGGCTGAACTGGCTGCGGCGGGCATACCGGCTACTTCGCCGGCGCCGGGGGCGATTGTGTTGTCTACGCCACGCCCGGTCCAGGCGGTGCCTGGTTTTGAGCAAGGCTGGTGGTCGGTGCAAGACCTTGCCGCACAGCAAGCCGCGCAGCTGTTGCCTATTGGACCCGGCATGCGCGTGCTTGACGCCTGCGCCGCGCCGGGCGGGAAAACCGCTCATCTGCTGGAACGCGCTGATCTTGATTTGCTGGCGCTGGATTCCGATGCCGTGCGGCTGGAACGGGTAGTGCAGAATTTGCAAAGGCTGGGCCTGGACGGTCCCGCGGTTACCGTGCGTTGCGCTGATGCGCTGGACTTGTCGGCGTGGTGGGACGGCCGCCATTTCGATGCGGTGTTGGCCGATGTGCCGTGTACCGCGTCGGGCATTGTGCGCCGTCATCCTGATATACGCTGGTTGCGTCGGGAAGCCGATATCGCCAAGACGGCGGCATTGCAGCGCCGTATCGTGGATGCCTTATGGAAAACGGTCAAGCCGGGCGGGCACCTGCTGTATGCGACCTGCTCGATTTTTCCGCAGGAAGGCGAGCAGCAGGCGGCGCAGTTTGCGGTAAGGCATACTGATGCAATTAGGCAGCAGGCTCCAGGGCAGTTGCTGCCGTTGGCTGATGGGCAGTTGGCGTCAAGCGACGGATTTTTCTACGCTTTGTTTGCCAAGCAGGTCTGAGTCGTCAAAAATGGCGTATTGGCTGCGTTTTCTCAGTACAGGTGACTAGTAATGTTACGATTTTTGCTGGCTTTCCTTCTGTGCCTGCCCCTGCTGACGCGGGCCGGGCCAGTTGCCGATGCCAGTGCGCAGCCAACGACCGACCGCATCGTGCGGGTGGAACCCGTTATTCGCGACGGCAAGCTGTATATCGACGCCGATGTGGAATTATCTATTAGCGGCGATCTGCGCAATGCGGCTCAGAAGGGTATACCTATTTACTTTACCGCCGACCTGGAAATCGTGTCGAAACGCTGGTGGTGGTTCAATAAAAAGGTGGTCAGCGAACAGCAAACCTGGCGGGTGGTGTACAACGCCCTGACCCGGCAATGGCGTGTGGGCACTGGCGACTTATCAATGCCTGAATCCTCCCTTGAAGACGCCTTGTCTTTGCTGCGCAATATACGCGGCTGGGCGGTGGCCAATATCGAAGACCTGGATGCCGATGAGCTCTACGAGGGCCAGCTTAGGTTGCGCCTGGATACTTCCCTTCTGGCACGGCCTTTTCAGATCGACGCTTTCAATAGCAATGCCTGGTCCCTTGCGACACCATGGAAAAACTTCACTTTTTCAATCTCTCGCGACGAGCCCCCGCAGTAGTCCGGTGGGTGCTGCGCACGGCGTTGGTCGTGGCCACGATCAGCGCGCTGGCGTTGTTGGCGTTGCTGGTGTGGTCGACCGGCAATGCCTCGCGCTATGCCCAGCAGTACGACACTTTGCTGGTGCTCAATGGCATTCTTGCCGTTGCCTTGATTTTTTGGGTGGCTTTGCTGGCGGGGCGCTTGTTGCGCCAGATTCGCCGGCGGCAGTTCGGTGCGCGCCTGACCGCCCGTTTCGCACTGTTTTTCACCTTGATCGGGGTTTTGCCGGGGGCGTTGATTTACGTGCTGTCGGTACAGTTCATGTCCAAATCGATCGAATCCTGGTTTAACGTGCGGGTTGATACCGCGTTGGAAGCCGGCCTGAATCTGGGCCGTGCCGCGCTGGATTCCCAACTGAACGACTTGAACGCCCGTGCCAAGGAAATGGCGGCCCGGCTGGGCAGCGGCAGCGATTCCGATATGGCGCTGGTCATTACGCGGTTACGCGAAAACAGCGGCGTTACGGAAGCCATGGTGTTTACCGGTAATGGCCGGCTGGTGGCATTTTCATCGGCAGCCTATGGGCAGTTGCTGCCGGATATGCCGCCGTCCAGCGTCATGAATCAGCTCAGGGTGTCGCGCGACTATTCGGCCGCCGAGGCCGATGAGGGCGTGGGTGCGCAAAATACCGACGACCACGAAAGCCGCGGGTTGCGCTTGCGCGTAGTGATACCGGTCAGCTCGCCGGATCGCTTGACGACAGCCCTGGGCGTCGCGCCCGATACGCGTTGGCTGCAGGTGATACAGCCCGTGCCCGACCAAATCGCGCGTAATGCCAACCAGGTGCAGCAGGGGTTTCGTGACTACCAAGAGCTTGCCTTGTCGCGCCTGGGTTTGCGCAAGCTGTACGGTATTACGCTGACCCTGGCTTTGATCCTGGCCGTATTTGCGGCCGTCGTCATTGCGCTGGCCGTATCGCGGCGCTTGGTGCGGCCTTTGCTTACCCTGGCGGCCGGTACGCAGGCCGTGGGCGTGGGTGACTACAGGCCGTTGCCCGAACCGCCCGCGAAGGATGAAATCGGGCAATTGACCCGTTCGTTCAACGCCATGACGCGGCAACTGGACGAAGCGCGCCATATGGTGGAAAACAACCGTCAGCAGTTGGAGCGTTCCAATGTTTATCTTGAGTCGGTGCTAAGCAATCTATCGTCCGGTGTCTTGGTGTTCGATGAAATGTTCCGCGTCACCATGTTCAACCAGGGAGCGCAAAGCATTTTGCGGGTGGATTTGCGGTCGGTAAAAGGCCGGCCACTGGAAACAGCCGATGGGGCCTTTGCGTTGTCGCAGCTGATACGCCAGGCCTTTGCGGCTCATACCGCAGTGGGATCCGAACGCCTGTTCTGGCAGCAGCAGTTTGAACTGGAGGTGGCTGCGGCCACTGACAACGAAACCAAGAAGCACATTGTCACCCTGTTGGCGCGCGGTACGCATCTGCGTGTAGACGGGCGAGGCAATGGGTATTTGGTGGTGTTCGATGACATCAGCGAAGTTATTTCGGCCAATCGTACCGTGGCCTGGGGCGAGGTGGCCCGGCGTCTGGCGCATGAAATCAAGAATCCGCTAACGCCCATACAGCTGTCGGCCGAGCGGCTTGCCATGAAACTGGCCGATCGCTTGAATGAGACCGACGCCGCGATGTTGATGCGTTCCACGAATACGATCGTGAACCAAGTAGCATCGCTGAAGAAAATGGTCGACGACTTCCGTGAATACGCCCGTACACCGCCTGCGCAGATGCAGGATATCAATATCAACAGCCTGGTTGCCGACGTGCTGGCCTTGTATGGCTGGGATCCAGTTGGCGGCCAGGTACGTGACGACGGGCAAAGTGTGCAGATCGAAGTAGAATTCGACCCCGACGTACCGATAATCGAAGGCGATCCGACCCAACTGCGCCAAGTGATTCATAATTTGCTGGCGAATGCCCGCGATGCGGCCAGTCAGGACCGGCCGCTTGCCGAAGCCAGAGTTTATGTGCAGACTAAGGTCACACAGTCTCGTACTGACGATGGCGCCGAGTATTCGGCGGTGTTGTTGACGGTGTCCGATAATGGTCCAGGTTTTGCGGCGCAAGTGTTGTCGCGAGTTTTCGAACCCTATGTCACGACCAAGGCAGCGGGAACGGGGTTGGGTCTTGCTATAGTTAAAAAGATTATTGAAGAACACGGTGGTCGGATCGATGTTTCAAATCGCCGTGAGGGGGGAGCACGCATTTCCATCCTCTTGACGCGTCTTGCCGATTCTGCGTCCTCGCTGGACGTAACTACGCAAGAGAACGATAATGCGGAAAAAATAGGTAGGTGACGCTTTATGGCCAGAATTCTGGTTGTTGATGACGAAATTGGTATTCGCGAACTTTTATCGGAAATTCTTTACGATGAAGGGCACTCAATAGAGCTTGCGGAAAATGCCGCTCAGGCGCGAGCTGCGCGTTTGCGGGCCCGGCCGGATTTGGTCCTGCTTGATATCTGGATGCCAGATACCGATGGGGTAAGCCTGCTCAAGGAATGGGGGTCGCAGGGCTTGCTGGATATGCCGGTAATCATGATGAGCGGCCACGCTACGGTGGATACCGCTGTCGAGGCTACCCGCATCGGCGCGGTCGATTTCCTTGAAAAACCCATCACGCTGCAGAAACTGTTGAAAACAGTGGCTGCTGGCTTGGCGCGGCCCGTGGTCACGCCGGCATTGGTTGCCGCCGCGCGTATGCCCATTGAACGGCGAACCGATCAGGCCCAGCCGCTTACGACGGGGCCGGTGCCAGAACTTGCCGAACCCGCAGCGGAACAGAATCACTCCTTATTGGGTGGGATTTCTCTGGATCAGCCACTGCGCGATGCGCGCGACCAGTTTGAACGTATTTATTTCGAATACCATCTGGGTCGCGAGAATCACAGTATGACGCGCGTATCGGAAAAAACCGGCCTGGAACGTACTCACTTGTATCGCAAGCTGAAGCAGCTGGGGATAGACGCATCGCGTAAGAAGAACGTGGCTGCGTAACGCTTAGGCGTGTTCCGTTGCTGTATTCGTGTCAGGTTGGATGTTGTCGCAAGAAAGTCGGATTACGTGCCTTTGGTGCGAATCCGGCTTTTAACAATTGCTCCCCGAACAAATGATTAAAGGGTAGTTTTCCGGCTTAATAGCCCTGATTGCAGAATAGTCTTTCCGTTACAATTCGCCCTCGAATTAACAATTAATAATACGTGGCGAATTCAATGATGAGACAGTTCCGTTTACAACCTGTATGTGCAAGCGTTTGCGCGGCATTGGCCCTGGCGGCCATGCCTTTGGCCATTCAGGCGCAAAAACTTTCACCTGAAAGCTTTGTCGATGCAGAGTTCAAGGCCAGCCGTGCCCTGGAACTGATACGTGCCCAGTATGCCTATTCATGGGGCTATACCGGCAAGGGTGTCACGATTGCGATCGTCGATAGCGGCCTTGACATCAATCACCCGGAATTCAGCGGCCGCGTGTCGCCTTATTTGCAGAACTACGAGCCAGGCTATAGCGCTAACGACGTGTATTCCGGCCTGGATATCGGCACTAACGACCACGGTACCCATGTGGCGGGCTTGGCTGCGGCAGGCCGCAATGGCTTTGGCATGCATGGTGTGGCCTACAACGCCACCGTGTTGCCGTTGCGCACCACTTTTGACAGCGATGAGCTTGACTTGGCTTTTGCGCGGGCCATACAGGGGGGAGCAAAAGTGCTGAATGGCAGCTATGGGCCAGATGCGTATGCACCGCGTTTTATACCCGATCCGAATAATCCTGGTGGGCGGTATATTAACAATGAGGGTTATAAGGAGCTTGCCTTCCAAGCTTTAGCGCCGAATGTCGAGTCTGACTACGAGCAGGCGACAGCGGCAGCGGCGGCCGATATCGTCATGGTCTTTTCCGCCGGAAACGAGCGACTATTTCAGCCGGGTGCATATACGGCGATTCCTTCCGGAGTTGGCATGTTGCCGCTGATTACGCCGGCCAATACCAGCTTGGCTGGTGGGCCGAACCCGCTGTATCGTTTTTTGGATCTCGATGAGGATTTCGACAAAAACGACGCTGGAACATTCGTCTATATCGATGAGGCCGACGCTTCCAACCCTGATCGGCAGGAGACGGAATCCTGGGATTTTTCTGGCCTGAAAGGGGCGCTGATTGCTTCGGTCGCCACTGACCCTCAGGGGATGATTGCGGAATACAGCAACCTGTGCGGGGCTGCGGCTGCATGGTGTATTGCGGCGCCGGGCGGAGGCAATGGCCGGGGCGTTTATTCGACCATCCCCTATGGGGATTATGGGCTCAAGCAGGGAACCTCGATGTCGGCGCCCGTGGTGGCGGGGGCCGCCGCCGTATTGCGCGAAGCCTTCCCCTATATGACGGCGCGCCAGATTATTGAGGTGATCCTGACCACGGCCGATAGCACGACGTTGACGGCATGGGGCGATCAGGCTGTTTACGGTCGCGGTATGCTGGATCTGGGCACGGCAGTTAACGGCCCGATTCTGTTTGGCGAGCCCATCGGCGGGTCCCGGTTTGAAAGTATTTTCCCTGCCGACTTCAGGGTCGATACCAAGGGGTACGACTCTACTTGGCGCAACAACATCAGCGGCACGGGTGGCATGGCCAAGGCCGGCGCCGGCACCCTGACCATGACGGGACAGAACACCTATCTGGGCGCCACCGATATTACTGGAGGCAGATTGGTGGTCAATGGCTCCATCGCGACCTCTGCACTGTTGACCGTTGGCAAGGATGCCGCGTTGGGCGGTAGCGGTACCGTCGGCAAGACGCAGATGTCTGGCCGCATGGCGCCGGGCAATTCAGTCGGCACACTGACCGTGGCGGGCGATTACACCCAGTTCTCCGGCTCGGTGTTCGAGGTGGAGCTAGGGCCAGACGCCAGTACGGATAAACTGGTTGTCAACGGCAAAGCCGATATCCAGGGGGGCATGATCGAGGTGCGCGGCTTGCGCGCATCGCACTTGGGGCGCCAGTTCTCATTCTTGGAAGCCAGCAGCTGGGGCGCGCAATCGTTCGACAACACCGATATCGACTGGGCCTTTGTCGATCTGGATGCGGCCTTCGTTGGCAACAGCGTTTCCTTGTCGGTGCAGCGTAACGCGACGTCGTTCGCCAGCGTGGCCCAGTCCCGTAACCAGCGCGCCGTTGCGCAGGCGGTGGAAAGTCAGGGCATCAGCGGTGCGGCGTTCAATGATGTTGTCGCGCTGGAGCACGCCGCTGACGCCCCGCGTCTGTTCGATATGTTGTCGGGCGAAATCTATGCCTCTACTCAGTCGGCGCTGTTTGATACCAGTGGCATCTTGCGCCAGACGGCTTTGGCGCGTACGCGCCAGGGTGAGCAACAGTCAGGCTCGGCCTCAGGGCCCACCGTGCAAAGCGCGCCTAGCGGCAGCCATGCCGTTTTGGGCCAGGCCCTGGGTAGCTGGGGCCATTTGGGTGCGACGGGCGACGCCGAACAACTGGACCGTTCCACCGGCGGGATGCTATTTGGCGGCGACACGGCCGTGGGCACAAACACCCGCGCCGGCCTGGCCGTTGGCTTTACCGATTCGACCTTTAACGGCGCAGGTTCCAGCCGGGTCAATGCCGAGGGCTATCACTTGATGGCCTATGTCGGTTCCCAGCAAGGGCCATGGGCCTTGCGCGGCGGGGTGGCGCAGTCCTGGTACGACGTGGATACGCGCCGCAGCCTGGGCTATGCCGATTGGGGCACGGCCAGCAGCAGCGCCCATTCGCAGTCTACGCAGCTGTTTGCCGAGGCCGGCTACGGTATCGACGCGGGCAAATTCAAGTTGGAGCCTTATGCGGGTCTAGCCCAAGTGTGGCTGCGTCAGGCGGGCTTCACCGAGAGCGGCAGCCCGGTGGGTTTGCAGGCGGGCAGCACGAACGATGCGGTCACGTTTACCACCTTGGGGTTGCGCACGGGTCTGACGCTGGATCAGGGCAAGTATGGCAGCCTGCAGGCCACGGTCGGCTTGGGCTGGCGCCATGCGTTTGGCGACGTCGATGCGTCGCGCAGCTTGCGCTTTGCCACGGGCAGCGCCTATAGCGTGGTGGGTACGCCGCTGGCCAAGAATGCCATGGTGGCGGAGCTGGGTGTTGATTGGGTGGCCAGCGCCGCCAGCCGGGTGAACATCAGCTATGTCGGCCAGATCGCCGGGCGCACGCAAGACCATGGCGTGCAGGCGCGGGCCAGTTGGGCGTTTTAAGTTTTTTTGCCAGGGCGGCCGATAGAACCCACCGATATCCGTGTTTCGCCGAACATATTGCGCATGCTGGCAGAACGCCAGGCATGGCCGTAAGCGACTTCAAGCGTCAGGTGTATGGTGCCGTCAAGATGGCGTTGGCTTTCCAAGGCATCCAGTAGCCGCTGCCGCCATTGTTTACTAGCCAGGCCCGGCTTGCGGTCCAGGCTGGGGTTGCCGCCCAGGGCGCGCATGTCTTCCAGCAGCTTTTCCGCTGTGCGATAGGTTAGCGTCAGGATTTCCTGGTCCATGACCGGGTCGGAAAAACCGCGCTCGATCAACAGATCGCCGAAATCGTGCATGTCGACATATGCCGGTGTGGCGGTTTGCAGGTTGGCTGCGGTAATGGCGCTGCGCAATTCGGCAAGCGACCCTGGCCCCAGGCAGGAAAACATGACCAGGGCGCCAGGCTTCAATACCCGCCGCCATTCGCTTAGTACCTGGTGCGGTTCGGGGTGCCAATGCAGCGCCATGTTGGACCACACCAGATCCAGGCTTTCCGGGGGCAACCCGGATTCGGCCATATCGGCCTGGATGAACTCGGCCGGCGGCGTAGGTTTGTTGCGCAGTTTTTGCCAGAACCCCGGTTTGGCCAGGTAACGCTGGCGGGCCGCGTCCAGCAATGCGGCGCAGCTATCCAGCCCTTTATAGTCCATGTCGGCATAGCGGGCGCGCAGCGGTTCCAGGGCGTGGCCTGCGCCGCAGCCTGCGTCGAGCACCGCCGTAGGGGTGATGCGAATATAGCTTAAGCGCTGCAGCATGCGTTGCGCGATTTCGCCGTACAGGAATTGACCGGCATCCAGCGGACTGCGCCGGGCGAACTGCAAACTGACTTGGGCTGGACTGATACGCAGGGAAGGTGGCTGTGACATTTATGGACTAAGGGTCTGGTGTGGGGGAGGGCGCTGTGCTTAGATAGCCGTGGCGATGAACGCCACGCCGTGAGCACGACCCTACCCGTCATTCATCGAGAGCATCATTATGGCCGATCTGCCTGTCTTGCGCGAACTGGCGCGATATCCCAGTGTGGGTTTACACCGCAGGCTTTACCTGGCTGGCCAGGCCGTCATCGCGCGGGTACCGACGGCATGTGTGCTATGCCAGGGCAGTGCCAAAGGCGGTGGACTTTGCCAGTTTTGCCGTAGTGTGGTGGTGCGTTCCATGGTGGGTGGTCTGACGCGTTGCTCCGTATGTTGCCTGGTTCTGGATGCCGACGGGACTTGTCCTGACTGCATCCGGCGGGCTCCTGCGTTCGAGCGCATTATTGCGGCTTTTGATTACGCACCGCCTGGCGATCTGTTGATTCATTACCTGAAGGCTGGCCGGCGTTTTACCAGCGCCAGCATGTTGGCGGGGCTGCTGGCTGATGCTGTGCGTCATGCTGCGCCGGCTTTGCCGGCGAACGCTATTCTGGTTCCTGTGCCCGCCAGTCGGGCATCCATCCGAGAGCGCGGTTTTAACCCTGCAGCAGAAGTCGCTCGCAGCCTGTCCAGGCAATTGGGCATGGCATGCCGGCCTGGTTTGTTGCTGCGAGCGCAAGAGGGCACTCGGCAAACCCATCTTAAACGCACGGAACGGGCATGCAGCGCGCAGATGCTGTACGCCTGCCCCATGCGCGTAGAAGGCGCAGCCATTGCCGTGGTGGACGATGTGATGACCACGGGCAGCACCTTGCATAGCATTGCGCAGGTGTTCAAGGCGGCGGGGGCTGCTTCGGTTTGCGGGTTGGTATTGGCCCGCACGCCCGATGTCGCAAGGGCGCGTTAGGCAGCAAGGCTGCCGTAACGGCGATTAATCATAAAATACGGTTTGCGCTTACTTCGTTTTAACGGAATACACATCTTCATGTTTCACATCGTTTTAGTTTCGCCTGAAATCCCGCCCAATACCGGCAACGTTATCCGTCTGGCGGCCAATACGGGGTCCAATTTGCATCTGGTGCGCCCGCTGGGATTCGAGTTGGACGATACCCGGCTTAAGCGGGCTGGGTTGGACTATCACGAATGGGCCAACATGCAGGTGCATGACAGCCTGGCGCTGGCTTTCGAGAGCATAGGCGGCGATCCGCAGCGCCGCTTCGCCTTGACCACCAAAGGCACGCGGCTAATAGGCCAGACGCCGTTTTCGCCAGGCGATGTTTTTGTGTTTGGCCGCGAAACCGCGGGCATGACGCCGGAGCAAATGGATTTCTTCCCGTCTGAACAGCGTCTGCGCCTGCCCATGATGCCGCAGCAGCGCAGTCTGAATTTGTCCAACGCCGTTGCCGTCACAGTTTATGAGGCTTGGCGGCAGGCGGGGTATGCGGGCAGCGTGTGATTTTCTGCCACGTATTTCCCGATACGGATACTTTGGGGAATTACGGGTATTAGTAAGAAGGCCGTGTGCCCTAGAGTCATGATTCAACTGGTTTGCTTGGATCATCCTCATGGCGACATTCACCACCGACTACGACAGCCCCTGGAAGGAAGCGCTGGAATATTACTTGCCTGATTTTCTGGCCTTGCTTGCGCCGTGGTTGCATGAGCAGGTTGACTGGCAAGTGGCGCCCGTATTTTTGGACAAAGAGCTGCAAGCCATCAGCCGTGAAGCCCATACGGGCCGACGCTATGCCGATAAGCTCGTGCGCTTGCAAAGCAAAACCCGGCATCCTATCTGGATACTGATTCATATTGAGGTCCAGGGTGGAGTCATGAGTGCTGTGGGGTTGGAACTGTTTGGCGAACGTATGTTCCAGTATTTTTACCGTATTAATGACCACTACCCCAAGACTCTAATCACTTCAGGCGGGTCTTGCCAAAAAATGGAATTGATCAGTTTGGGTGTGCTGACTGCCAGCACCGGTAATGAAACTCATCTGGTGTATTCCCGAGAAAGCTTGAAGGCCTGCAGTGTCAAGTTTTCCTTTCCTGTCGTACACTTAGCTTCGTGGTTGGGTCGTTGGAACGAGTTAGTGCAGCAGGCGATTCACAATCCCTTTGCGGTAGTCGTCATGGCGCAGTTGCAAGCCCAGCAAACCCGCAAAAACACCGCGCAACGCTTGGTATCCAAAACCCAGATCATACGGTTGATGTATCAGTACCAATACAGCCGTGAAGATATTTTGCGGCTATTTCGCGTGATCGACTGGATGATGGCGCTGCCCGCTGAACTGGAACCCGCCTTTGAACAGGCAAGGATC
>DATJCP010000285.1:0-4362 GCA_035514715.1 Candidimonas sp. | reverse complement strand
CTCAATGGCCGGGTCCAAAGAAGTCGAGCTTGGCATACTACTTAGCCTGGCGCGTGCGGATATTTCTTATGTGGGGCTGTTCCATGCAGAAACCATCGCCCGCATCTTCAATGGCGCAAAGCCGCGACAGCTTAGCCAGATATGGATAGACCCGCCGAAAATTGCCCTGAACCTGGCCACCGCTCGCGCCATAGGGTTCGATCCGCCAGTCGATATCCTGCTTGCGGCTGACGAAGTGTACGAAGGCAAGTAGCCAACTGGCGTCTTTTATAAGCCGCTGAACTGGTCAGGATGCAAAGCCGCATGCCGCGGCAGCAGCCGCGCCAAACGATCTTCACAGCCCGATACGTGATTCCATGTATCAAGCAAACGATCCGCAGCGCTACGGCCTGACTCAAGAACGTAGCGGGCATACGCCAGGCATTGGCCATCCGCCTCGGGCAATCCTGCCTGCGCCACGGTCAGCACCTCGGCAGTCAGCGCCCTGACCCGCACATCGGCCAGCCCATCCCGCATGGCCGCCAGCCTGAGTTCCCCTAACTGTTCCCAGCCCCAATCCTGCACCAACTGCCACGCGGCATCGGCATTGTTCAACAAACCCAGTTGCACAGCCATCGGTGCCATCAAGACGCTGCGCGCCACACCACCGCCTGCCTCACTAAGCAAGCAGGCGTCGGCAAAACCAGCGCCAGGGGCCCGGCCTTCTATATAACCATCCACCCCGCATTCGGCGAACAAGGCTTCCAGCCCCCCCTCCTGCTTCCAGGCTTGCAGCAATACCGGCAAAGGGGGCAGCGTTTCCAGGCGATAGCGCCAGCGCGCATCAAGAAACTGGCCGATTTGGGAATGTTCGAAATGCATGGCGTGCGCGACAACCTGAACTGCTTGGCCGTTATCCGTGCGGCGTCCCGGCCACGCCGAGGCATGCAAGAAATCCATCAGGCAAGGGTCGCCATCCAGCATCACGGTAGGCGCCGACTTGTAGTCATAGCGGTGATCCAGCGGCAGGCTGCGCGATACCGTACCGGGCTGGAACATCCAGCGAAAGTAATCCCCCAGGTCCCTGAATGGACGCGCTGGATATTTGGCCAATAAGGCGTCCCCGGCAAAGCGAGCCGGCCCGAAAACACGCGGCCAGATAGTCAGGCGGTTTTCCTTGAAACCTGTGGCCTTGCCCGATTCCAGCGGACTGTTGGCAAACAGGGCAATGCTGGCAGCAGCCAGACCCAACACCACGTTCAGCGATAATGCCGCACGCGCCACCGGAACGGCAACATTCACACCATTCTGAGCCTTGGCATCGATGCCTATCCAATGATGCCAGCCTCGATAGCCGACCAATTCCCGATAAATAGGCCTGGGAACACGGACTCGGGCATACCAGTCGGCATCTCGCGGGCAATCGGGGTGCTGCGCCACATTCAGCACGCAAGCCTCATCAGCCTGCAAGGCCTCAAGCGTATCGGCCAATTCCTGGTGCGCCAAAGCGCTCAGGCGAGCCAATCCGCCCGGGCCGCCATCCAGCGGCGCCGTTGCCGTTTCCAGCAAGTTGAATCCATTATCCAGCCCGCACTCGGCAGCCTGCGTATGCACACCGACACAGCGATCCGACAGCATCACAGGCTGACATGCAACGCCCCTGTCTTGTTTAATGCGACGCAAGGCATCGAAATAGGCATTTACAGGATGGCTGGAACCCGTTTCGGCGTGCGCCACGACCATTTCCATCTCCAGCCCAAGACGGGGCCGGTACGCGCCAGCGGCTTCAACACCGCCCGACGCGTTCGAAGGCGCTGGCTTACAAGAAGAGCTGGTAGGCTGGGTTATCGGATTCATTCCAGTACGGATAACCCAGGCCATCCAGGAAGGCCTTGAATTCTTTCTTGTCGGCCGGCGGCACCTGTATGCCGACCAGGATGCGGCCATAATCATCGCCCTGATTGCGATAATGGAACAGGCTGATATTCCAATCGGGGCTCATGGCGCCCAGGAACTTTATCAACGCACCGGGACGTTCAGGGAATTCAAAACGAAACAGCATTTCGTGCTCGGCCAACGCCGAACGGCCGCCCACCATATAGCGCAAATGGGTCTTGGCCATTTCATTGCCAGTCAGATCCAGCGTAGGGAAGCCCTTTTTACGGAAACTATTCGCCAGCTTTTCGGGCTCTGCCGCCGAGCTGATTTGCAGGCCCACGAATACATGTGCCTGCTCGGCATCCGAAATGCGGTAATTGAACTCAGTAACGCTGCGATTACCCACGGCCTCGCAAAGCCGCAAGAAGCTGCCCCGTTTTTCAGGCAAAGTGAGCGCGAATATGGCTTCGCGCGCTTCCCCGACATCGGCCCGTTCGGCAACAAAGCGCAAACGGTCGAAATTCATGTTGGCGCCACTGGTGATGGCGACGATGGTCTTGCCTTTCCACTTATGTTCGGCTGCGTAGCGCTTGGCGCCGGCCAGGGCCAAAGCGCCTGCGGGCTCAAGTACGCTGCGGGTATCCTGGAACACATCCTTGATGCCCGCACAAATCGCGTCGGTGTCGACCAATACGAAATCGTCGACATATTCCTTGGCCAACCTGAAGGTTTCCGCCCCCACCTGCTTGACCGCCGTGCCGTCGGAAAATAAACCGACATCACTCAATGTAAGACGTCGACCGGCCTTGACACTACGCGCCATGGCGTCGGAGTCGACCGTTTGCACACCAATGATCTTGATTTCAGGCCTCAATTGCTTGACATAAGCGGCCACACCCGCAAGCAGACCGCCACCGCCGATCGCCACGAAGATGGCGTCTATTGGCCCAGTGTGCTGCCTTAAAATTTCCATGGCTACCGTGCCTTGGCCAGCGATCACATCAGGATCGTCAAAAGGGTGCACGAAAGTCAGCTTTTCTTTCTTTTCCAGCTCTTTGGCATGCTCGTAGGCGTCGGTAAAGCTATCGCCCACCAAGACGACCTCGCCGCCCATATCACGCACTGCCTGAATTTTTACCTGGGGCGAGGTAACCGGCATGACGATGACAGCCCGGCAACCCATGCGCTTGGCCGAAAGCGCCACGCCCTGCGCATGATTACCCGCCGACGCCGCGATCACACCGCGCTTCAAGTCGGCAGGGCTAAGGTTGGCCATTTTGTTATAGGCGCCGCGCAGCTTAAAGCTGAACACGGGTTGTGTGTCTTCACGCTTCAACAGAACCTTGTTATTAATTCGAGCCGAAATCTGAGGGGCAAATTCCAGGGCTGACTCGATTGCAACGTCGTATACCTTGGAGTTGAGGATACGTTTAAGATAATCTGTTGACATGAAAGAAGAAGGATCGCTAGGGTAAACAAACAGAATACCATAGCGGTTACGGGCCGTAAGTACCGGCGAGAGCACGCATTTCAGGGATACACTAGCGCGCTATGGAAGCATGGATGCAATCGTCGATACACTGGCTACTTCTTACCCTGGCGCTGCCGCGCGTGGGGTTGAGCGCTATTTTCATCGTCAGCCTGGTATCGGCCACGCTATTGCCGCTGGGCTCTGAGCCTGCCGTTTTCGGGTTCGTAAAACTCTCTCCGCATATGTTCTGGCCTGCCGTTCTGGTGGCTACGCTAGGTAATACCGTAGGCGGTGCGATCAGTTATTTCATTGGGCTGGGGGCCGAAAAGGCTTACGAGCGCTGGCGCGAGAAGCATCCTGAAAAGCATCACAGCAAGGCGGGCGGGCGCTGGCACGATTATGTGAGTTATTGGCTGCACCGGCTGGGTCCTTCTGCGCTGTTTTTTTCGTGGCTACCTGTTGTGGGTGATCCGTTATGCGCGGTTGCGGGGTGGTTACGGTTGTCGTTTTGGCCTAGTGTTTTTTATATGGCTATTGGTAAGTTTTTGCGGTATCTGGTGATGACTGCGGGTTTGCTTTGGTTTTTCCCTGGTACGGTTTGATGGGGTGTTCTGGCTGAGGTTTTCTGATTCTTTCTGCCAGTTCTGTCGTTCTTATGACAGCGTTAACGTTCTTATGCGGCGCAGCGAGCTGGGGTGGGCCTGGCGAATAATCGCTGCGGTCCCTCCGGGACTTCCCGCGCAGGCAATCTGGCTTTTTCGGGGCCGGGCGCGAACTCGTGGCCACGGACAGCACGCTGTCCGTAAGCGGGCCACTCAAACAGCGCGCCCTTGTACCCCGAGCCAGATTGCCTACGCGGCGCGCTCAAAATTCGCTGGGCCCACCCCAGCTCACTGCGCCTCACAATAGCGTTGATCGGACGACGTTTCTTACGGGCGGATGCCTAAGGGAAGACTGCCTAGGGCCAGATACGTGACAGAATAGTACCTACATGCGCCGACCGTACGTGATGCCACGGCCTCCCTCTCTTGACC
>DATJCP010000284.1:0-5293 GCA_035514715.1 Candidimonas sp. | reverse complement strand
CGCTGATTTCCGAATGCGACGGCTCATTCAAAGGCCTGCTTGATCGCTATAAGTATCCGCAGCGGTACAACGAACCATCGGGCGAACCCTACCGCAATGAAGCGGCGCTATGGCTGATGCAATTGAATGCCAGGCTGGATGTGTCGCCTTGTTTGTTCGGTAGCAAGCGTAGCTTGGCTGACATGGCGATTGCGCCTTTTGTCCGGCAGTTTGCCCATACCGATCTTGACTGGTTCAACAGCCAGCCCTGGCCCAGGCTTCAGGCATGGCTGGAAGCCTGGCTTGATGACAGGCTATTTGAACAAGTAATGGTCAAATACCCCCGCTGGCTGGATGGCAGCAGGGGTGAACTGTTTCCGTCAGCCACCCACTAGTCTTACAGGGCAGCCTGCTTGCTGGGCTATCGTGCGATAGCCCGCAAAACTATTAGCCCATGCCAGGAACGATGGTCGAAAATCCACCGTCTACATGGGTGATTTCACCGGTAATACCTGCAGCCAGGTCCGACATCATGAAAGCCGCTACGTTGCCGACGTCTTCAATGGTGACGTTGCGACGCAGTGGTGCGTTGGCTTCGACGAACTTGAAAATGGCCGAGAAGTCTTTGATGCCGCTGGCAGCAAGGGTTTTGATGGGGCCGGCAGAGATGCCGTTGGCGCGTATGCCCATGGGGCCCAGGGCGGATGCCAGGTAGCGTACGCTAGCTTCCAGCGAGGCCTTGGCCAAGCCCATGGTGTTGTAATGGGGAACGACTTTTTCAGCGCCCAGATAAGTCAGCGTCAGCACCGAGCTATTGCGGCCTTTAAGCATGGGCAGCGCCGCTTTGGCAAGCGCAGGGAAACTGTAGGCTGAGATGTCATGGGCGATGCGGAAGGCCTCGCGTGAGATGCCGTCGAGCAAGTTGCCTTCCAGTGCTTCGCGCGGTGCAAAGCCAATCGAATGGACTAGACCGTCAAGGCCATCCCAGCGCTTTTGCAGCTCAACAAAGGTGTTATCGATTTGCTCGTCGTCGGCCACGTCGCAAGGGATGACGATATCGGTGCCTAGTTCGGTGGCGAATCCGGTGACGCGCTCTTTGAAGCGTTCGCCGACGTAGGTGAGGGCAAGTTCAGCCCCTTGCTGCTTGCAGGCGTGTGCGATGCCGTAGGCGATCGAGCGGTTCGACAATACACCTGTGACGAGAATGCGTTTTCCGTTCAGGAAACCCATGTGATAGATCCTTTTTTCTTGATATGAGAGTTAGCCGCGAATACTTGTTCCGGGAACACGCAGCCGGTCACCTTTGTCTAGCTTATTGCCTTTGAGGTTGTTCAGCTTGCGTAATTCGTTGACCGATGTGTTGTATTTTTTTGCCAAGGCAAATAGCGTATCGCCGTTTTTGACAGTGTGCGTACGCACATTGGCTTTGCGGCCTAGCACGACGACATCTTTGTTGCCACGGCGCGATGGCGCAGGTTTGGCGGTGCGTTCTGCAGCGTTGTCGCTGTTGGGCAGTTCGAGCGATGCCAGTTGTATGCTGCCGCTGATGCCGTCAGCCGGTACCAGCAGTGTTTGCGCTACAGCCTTGGTGGCTTTGCTGCCCAGGCCGTTAATGGCGCGAAGCTGCGCTACGCTGATGCCGTATTGCTTGGCGATGGTGACATAGGATTCACCCGATTTGCTTTTATAGGTTTTCCACGAGCTGAGCTTGCCTTTGTAGGCTTCCAGGTTGGCGTTGAAAATGTCGACCCGGTTGGTGGGTAGCAGCAACGCGGTCTGGTGCTCGGCAAGAATGATAGGCCGGTTGAACGACGCGTTGAGCGATTTGAATTCATCCAGCGGCATTTCCGCCAGTTTGGCAGCGACTTCGATGTCAATATCGTCGGTTTTGTGTACCTTGGTGAAGTAGGGAGCGTTGCTGACTTCAGGCAGGGTTATACCGTATTTTTTGGGGTTGGCAATGATGTTCTTGATGGCCTGTAGCTTGGGCACATAGTTGCGCGTTTCGTCAGGCATCTTGAGGGATGCATAGTCGGCAGGAATGCCTGCGCTGGCATTTTTTTCCATTGCGCGCTTGACCGACCCTTCGCCCCAGTTATAAGAGGCCAGGGCTAGGTACCAGTCGCCCTGGAAGTCGTACAGATATGATAGGTAGTCCAGGGCGGCGTTGGTCGATGCGACTGGATCGCGGCGCTGATCGCGCCAGGCGTCTTGTGCCAGGTTGTATTGCAAGCCGGTGGCGGGAACGAATTGCCATAGGCCAGAGGCTTTGGCGCGCGAATAGGCCGTGGGGTTGTAGGCGCTTTCCACAAAGGGCAGCAGGGCCAGTTCGGTGGGTAGGCCGCGGCGGTCGAGTTCGTCGACGATGTGGTACAAGTACTTGCCGGCGCGTTTGCTCATGAGCAGCACGGATTCCGGGTGGGACGCGTAGTAGTCGGTCCAGCGTTCGGTCAGTTCGCTATCAAGATTGGGTATGGCAAACCCGCGCCGAACCCGATCCCACATGTCGCGCGGTGGGTGGGTAAGATCGATGGTGCGCGAGGTTTCGGCAGCGGTGTATGATTTTTTGGACGATGCGTAGGGGTTTTGTGAATTGTTGGCGGCGCATCCAGCCAATACTGCTACGATAAGCAGAATGAATAGTCGTAAGCAGTTCATTGGCAAGTCATTTAAAGTTATTCTTCCATTCGCGCAAACTGGCAAAAACGGCTACGGCTGAATCCAGCGGCTTGCCCGTGTAACGGGAGGCGGCATTAATGACAGCAGCTTGCGATGTTCGAAAAAAAGGGTTGGTCTGACGCTCGGCATCTATGGTGGATGGCAACGTAGGTACGCCTTTCGAGCGTAGTTGCGTAGCGGCTTCCAACCGTTGGTGCAAAGCGAGGTTATCAGGTTCTACTTGAAGCGCCCAGCGTAAATTCGCTAGAGTGTACTCGTGACCGCAACAAACAAGTGTATCTAGCGGTAAAGCCTTTAGTTTACCTAGAGAATCCGTCATTTGTGCGGGAGTGCCTTCAAATAAGCGCCCGCATCCCGCTGCAAACAGGGTATCACCGCAAAAAACCAAGGGTTTTCCCGTGCCGGATTCACCAAAATAGGCAATGTGCCCGGCGGTGTGCCCGGGGATATCCAGGACTTCCAGCGTAAGGCCGACGCCTGGCAATTGTACCGTATCGCCTTGTGCAAGCCGGTGGTCGCAGATTGGCAGGGTTTCGGTGGCTGGGCCATAGACGGCGGCACCGGTTCGCTGTTGTAATGCCAGGGCGCCGTCGACATGATCGAAGTGGTGGTGAGTCAGTAAAATGGCGTCAAGCACAAGATTGTGCTTGTCGAGCATTGCTGTGACAGGGGCGGATTGGCCCGGATCGACCACGATGGCATGGCCGTTTTTGCTTACCATCCAGATGTAGTTGTCGGATAGAGCAGGTATCGGGATTAGTTCAGTATTTACCATAAAGCCATAGGAGTTGATGTGCTGGCGGACCAACCTCTTATTGTAGAGCTTGCTGAATGGCTGGGCACACCGCCCGGGCGTTATGTGCAAGCGTGGGAGCAAAAGCAGATAGACGGCATGGTGGCCAATGTCTTTGGTTATCATGCCATACAAATCGGCCTGCCGCATTGGGATTTGCTGCAGGCCAATCGCATTTCATACAAGGGGCGCACTTGCGTGTTGTTCGAACAGGCGGGCGAACACGGTGCGGCAGTCGTAGCCGACCCGGAAAACCTGCCCTTCGATACGCAAAGCATAGACTTATTGGTGCTGCCCCATATTCTTGAGTGTTCTAATGCGCCGCACCAGATTTTACGTGAGGCCGAGCGGGTGCTAATGCCTGAAGGCCGTGTGGTGATCTCGGGCTTCAATCCCTGGAGCCTATGGGGGGGGCGAGACCGCATCCCCGGGCTGGACCCGTTAATGCCGGTGCCGGCGCATATGCAAGTATCGCTGGCGCGCTTGAAAGACTGGTTCAAGCTGTTGTCTTTCGAGCTTGATAGGGGGCGCTTTGGCTGCTATGCGCCGCCATGCGAGAGCAAGGTCTGGCTGGATCGTTGGGCTTTCATGGAGGCCGCAGGCGATCGCTGGTGGCCGGTATGCGGCGCCGTCTATGTCGTGTCGGCGGTCAAGCGAGTGACAGGCATGCGATTGGTTGGGCCGGCATGGAAAACCGCCAAGAAGAGGGTGCGGGGCCAGGCCGTGGTAACGGGTCGCCAGTCGGGACTAGGAACTTAATTTTCATTTTTATAGCAACAACGTGGGCAGCCAACAGTAATGAATAGCAGTCAAGTAGAAATCTGGACCGACGGCGCCTGTAAAGGCAATCCCGGTTTGGGCGGTTGGGGCGTCTTGTTGCGCCAGGGGCGCCACGAAAAGGTCTTGTATGGTGGCGAGGCCGAGACCACCAATAATCGTATGGAGCTGATGGCTGTAATTCAGGCGCTCAGGGCGCTGAAGCGGCGCTGCGATGTGGTGGTGCATACCGATTCGCAATATGTCCTGAAAGGAATGAGCGAATGGATAACCAACTGGAAGCGGCGCGGCTGGCTTACGGCCGACAAGAAGCCGGTCAAGAATGCCGATTTGTGGCGGGAGCTTGATGAGCTTGGTGAGCAGCATACGCTTACTTGGCAGTGGGTGCGTGGTCATACGGGCGACCCGGGTAATGAGCGTGCCGACGAATTGGCCAACATGGGGGTAGACCTGGCCCGAGCTGAACGGCGTAATAAAAGCCTGCAATGACGTATCCTCCAATGCTACAGTCACAAATTGTGTCAATAATTTTGCTAACCTGATGAAAAACTCCACGATTGCTTTTGCATTGATTCTTGCCGCGGGTGTGGCGCTAGGTGCGGGCGGTTCCCGGTGGCTAGCCAGTCGGAATGCGGCGGCACCCCAGCCTGCCGCTACAGCCCCTGGGAAAACGCAGGCGGGCTCGGAGAAAAAGATCAACGTCGAGGTTGCACAGGTTGTGGGCATGACCTGGCCGCGCGGGGTGTCTGCGGTTGGCAGCTTGCGTTCCGAGAACTCGGTCATGCTGCGCCCCGAAGTGACTGGCCGCATTACCGAGATCAACTTCAATGAGGGCGGCAAGGTTCGCAAGGGCGACGTGTTGGTGCGCCTGGACGATAGCGTGGTCAAGGCGCAATTGCAGCAGGCCCAGGCCAATTTGAACCTGGCCAGCAGTCAATATCGGCGAGCGGCGGAATTGAGTAAACAGGGTTTCATCAGCAAGCAGGGCCGCGATGAGGCGGCCAGCCAGATGCAAGTGCAGCAGGCCGCGGCTGCACTTGCCAAAGCACACCTGGATAAAACAGC
>DATJCP010000283.1:0-5091 GCA_035514715.1 Candidimonas sp. | reverse complement strand
CTCGCTGGATTCATCGCATTAGCTGTGGCCATGGGCATAGGCCGGTTTGCCTTCACTCCCATGCTGCCCATGATGCAAAACGATTCCGGGCTGGGGCTTGCTGAAGGCGGCTGGCTGGCCAGCGCCAATTACCTGGGCTATCTGCTTGGCGCCTTGATGGCGGCAAGACTACCCTGGCCGTCCTCTGTGCAACTGCGCACAGGGCTATTACTGGTGTTCGCGACAACGATGCTCATGGGTATTACGGGATCCTGGCTTAGTTGGCTTGTATGGCGGCTTATTGCAGGCATTGCCAGTGCATGGGTGCTGGTCGGCACTTCATCGCTTTGCCTGCCGCGCCTCGCTGCCCTGGGCCAACCACATCGGGCCGGCCTGGTATTTGCCGGTGTAGGCTGCGGCATCGCTCTGGCGGGTTTATTGTGCATGATGCTGGACTTGGCTAGCGTATCCTCGTCGCGGGCCTGGTTGTTATTGGGCGCAGTGGCTTTCATAGGCGCTTTGGGTGCGCGCAATTTATGGCGACTCCCCATGCCAGCCGCTCCATCGCCAACCGAGCCTGTCACAACAACGACAGCGCCTACACCCGGCCCCTCTCGCGCCATCAAAGGTTACTGGACACTGATAGGCTGCTACGGCCTGTTCGGATTTGGCTATATTTTGCCAGCTACATTTTTACCCGCGCAGGCCAAGCTGCTAGTGGCCGACCCCGCCCTCTTCGGCCTGGCATGGCCTCTGTTTGGCCTGGCCGCCGCCATCTCCACCCTACTGACCAGTCGACTGGCTGCCATTTTTTCCCGCCGTACCTTGTGGGCAGCGGCTCAGTGCATTATGGCTGCCGGGGTCTTGCTGCCTGTGCTTTGGCCCAGCCTATTCGCTATTGCCATTGCTGCCATCTGCGTAGGCGGTACCTTCATGGTGATCACGATGCTGGGAATGCAGGAAGCCCAGGCCGTAGGCGGTAGCCACCACGCACGCAAGCTGATGGCCGCCTTGACTGCGGCGTTTGCTGCAGGCCAGTTGGCAGGACCTATATTTTTCAGCGTCACGCACACGTATTTCAACGCGGGCCTAGGCTTCGCCTTGGTGCTGGCGGCCATCGGCCTGGTACTGAGCAGTCTTTTATTATTGAAGTCCGGCAACCATGAAAAGGATATTCAAAATGCCAATTGAGCCCTCTTCTTCCCATACCTTCGTACTGGTGCATGGCGCCTGGCATGGCGGCTGGTGCTGGTCGAAAGTCGCCGATCGCCTGCGCGCCTCAGGACACAAAGTTTATACACCCACATTTACAGGACTGGGCGAGCGCTCACACCTGCTCAACCCCAGCATTACGCTACAAACTTTTGTACAAGACATTGCCAACGTACTTGTGTGGGAAGATTTGAACCAAGTCACGCTGGTTGGGCACAGCTTTGGCGGCTTGGTCATTACCGGCGTAGCCGACATATTGCGCGAACGCCTGCAGCAACTGGTATATCTGGATGCGTTCATTCTGGAGAGCGGGGTTTCCACTTTGGACACCCTGCCAGACGATGTCGTTGCCAAACTGCGCGCAATGGCGGCCGCTCAGCCGATACCATCGCTGCCAGCACCCAAGCCCAAGAGCCTGGGTCTATTTGACGCTGACGATATTGCTTTTGTTGAGTCGCGGTTAACACCGCATCCCTTAGGCGCATACGAAACCGCCCTACAGCTGCAACACCCCGTGGGCAACGGTCTGCCCTGCACTTACGTGCATTGCACGGCGCCGTCTTTTGCTGCTGTGGAAGGCTCGCGCCAATGGGTCAAGGGAAATACCAGTTGGGACTGGTCGGAACTGGAAGCCGGGCATGACGCCATGGTATCCGCGCCCGGCCTGCTGGCCGAGCGCTTGGAAACACTAGCTTACTCAGCCCGGTAGTTGGGAGCTTCCTTGGTGATTTGCACATCGTGCACGTGCGACTCGCGCACGCCCGCCGAGGTGATTTCAACAAACTCAGCCTTGTTGCGCATTTCTTCGATGGAAGCGCAACCGCAATACCCCATGGAAGCGCGAATGCCGCCTATCAGTTGATAGATGATGGCAATAACGCTGCCTTTGTAGGGAACCCGGCCTTCGATGCCTTCAGGAACCAGCTTATCGACATTGTTGTTGGGATCCTGGAAGTAGCGATCAGCAGAACCGTCGGACATAGCGCCCAAACTGCCCATGCCGCGATACGACTTGTACGAACGGCCCTGGAACAACACGACCTCGCCGGGGGCTTCTTCCGTACCGGCAAACATGCCGCCCATCATGCAAGCCGAAGCGCCTGCCGCCAAAGCCTTGGAAACATCGCCCGAGTAGCGGATGCCGCCGTCGGCAATAAGGGGAACGCCTGTGCCTTCCAGCGCCTTGGCAACGTCGGCAATTGCTGTGATTTGCGGAACGCCTACACCCGCAACGATACGCGTGGTGCAGATAGACCCGGGGCCGATACCGACTTTCACGCAATCGGCGCCAGCTTCAACCAAGGCTTTGGCAGCCGCCGCGGTGGCAATGTTGCCGCCTATGACCTGGATTTTCGGGTAGTTCTTTTTAACCCAGCGCACACGTTCGATAACGCCGGCAGAGTGACCGTGCGCAGTATCGACAACGATGACGTCAACACCGGCATTTGCCAGTTTTTCGACGCGTTCTTCGGTGCCTTCGCCCACGCCCACAGCCGCGCCTACGCGCAACTGGCCTTGATGATCTTTCGAAGCATTGGGGTGTTCAGTATTCTTGACGATGTCTTTGACCGTTGCCAGGCCGCGCAACTGGAACTTGTCATTGACGATCAGCACGCGTTCGAGACGGTGCTTATGCATCAGGGCTTGCGCCTCGTCGAGCGTAGCGCCTTCCTTCATTGTGACAAGACGGTCTTGCGGCGTCATGATGTCGCGCAAAGGCACATCAAGTCGATCTTCGAAGCGCAAATCGCGATTCGTGACGATACCGACCAGCTTGCCCGCTTCAACCACCGGCAAGCCGGAAATACCATGCTGACGCTGCAAGGTAATGGCGTCGCGCACTTTCATGGTGGGTGTGACGGTAACCGGATCGATCACAATGCCAAACTCGTGACGCTTGACGCGCGCAACTTCGCGCGCCTGTTCGTCGGCGGTCAGGTTTTTGTGAATGATACCGATGCCGCCTTCCTGCGCCATGGCAATGGCAAGGCGTGATTCGGTCACGGTGTCCATGGCCGCTGAAACCAGCGGGATGTTCAGCGTGATATCTCGGGTGAAACGCGTCGTCAGGGACGCGTCACGAGGCAGTATTTCGGAATACGCGGGAACCAACAACACATCGTCGAAGGTGAGCGCTTTTTTGATTAGACGCATAAACAAGCTCCGTGCAAAGCGAGATTATACGCGAACTAAGGGTCAATACCTACTTTGTAAACCGATATACGGATATTGCTTGCCGAAAGCGGCCCATAAACGACAAGGCGGGCATCAAGGGCCTTACCCTTGATGCCCGCCTTGACTACCCTCTTATCACCCCAACCACACCCTGGCGTTGCGAAACATGCGCAGCCATGGACTATAGCCGCCATGAGCGCTGTCAATGCCGCCGGTATCGGCCGGACCCCAGCTTTCCGGCGCCCAAGACATCATCACATTGCGCGTGACGCGCTCGGGGTGAGGCATCATGACAGTGAAGCGCCCGTCTGCCGTCGTAACACCAGCAATGCCCTGCTGACTACCGTTAGGATTGTAGGGATACTGCTCGGTACGCTTCCCGTGGTTATCGACAAAATGCAAAGCCGTCTGCACCTGAGCAAGCGTACCCTGCTGCGCGAAATTCGCATAGCCTTCGCCGTGCGCCACAGCCACCGGTACTCGGGTACCTGCCATCCCTTGCAGGAACAACGAAGGCGATTCGGGAATTTCCACCAGCGACAAACGCGCTTCGTATTTTTCCGACAGGTTGCGCGTAAAGCGCGGCCAGTGTTCGGCTCCAGGAATCATGCTGGCCAGCGCCGCCATCATCTGGCAGCCATTGCAAATACCCAACGCGAAAGTATCGGGGCGCGCAAAATATGCCGCAAACTGATCGGCCAGCAGATTATTGAAGCGAATAGTTCTTGCCCACCCTTCGCCTGCACCCAGCACGTCGCCATAGCTGAAGCCGCCTACTGCCACCATACCTTGCATATCCTCCAGGCTCGCACGCCCCGACAGCAGGTCCGTCATGTGCACGTCTTCAGCCTGGAATCCAGCCTTGTCGAACGCCCAGGCCATTTCAACCTGACTGTTGCAACCCTGCTCGCGCAGAATGGCGACTTTAGGACGCTTACCCGTAACGATGAACGGTGCTGCGATATCCTCTTGCGGATTAAAGGCAACCAAAGGGCTCAGGCCGGGATCGTTCTTGTCTTGCCATATATCGAACTCTGCCTGGGCGCAGGCAGGGTTGTCGCGCAGGGCCATGATGCGGCGGCTGACTTCGCCCCACTGCTGGCCCAGTTCTGCGCGCGGCTTCTGATAGATGCATTTGCCGTCGCGGAACAACTGAATTTCGTCTTGCTTGTTCAGGCTACCGATAACGTGCGAATGGGCCGACAAGCCTGCTGCACGCAACTGCTGCAGCACGGTATCGCGTTGGGCCAGCGGCACCTGGATGACGGCACCGGCCTCTTCGGCGAACAAGGCCTTGAGCGTGATTTCGTCGCGCTGAACGGACATTTGATCGGCGCGGATCTTGTAGTCGCCATAATCGGCGGCTACTGGGTCTATGGTCAACATATCCAGGTTGATCGACACCCCGACATGTCCGGCAAACGCCATTTCGCATACAGTCGCCAGCAAACCGCCGTCGGAACGGTCGTGATAGGCCAGAATCTGATCGTCGGCCGCCAACTGGCGCAGCACCTTGAAAAAGGCAGCTAACGACGCGGCGTCGGTAATGTCGGGCACCGTTAGCCCGACCCGGTTAAAGGCCTGCGCCAGGATCGAAGCGCCCAAACGCTGCTGACCAAAGCCCAGATCGATAAGAATCAGCGCGGTATCGCCCACATCGGTGCGCAATTGCGGCGTCAAGGTGGCACGCACATCGGCCACGGGAGCAAATGCCGTCACGATCAA
>DATJCP010000282.1:0-3836 GCA_035514715.1 Candidimonas sp. | reverse complement strand
CCCTTGAAGGCGAAATAGCCGAACTAACTACGCACATCAAGGCGCTGCCCCAACTCGAACAAAACCTGCTTAACCTGGCGCGAGATGTGAAAGTCAACGGCGAACTGTATGCCAGCCTGCTCAACAGTGCCCAGCAATTACGACTGGTGAAGGAAGGCAAGGTAGGAAACGTACGCATGGTAGATACGGCGATGACACCTGAGTTGCCGATCAAACCCCAACGCCCCTTGGTATTGGCCATTGCGGGGCTGTTAGGCTTGTTGCTGGGAGTAGGCATTGCCTTGCTACGCGGACTGCTGCGCAATGGCGTTAAAACAGCCAACGATATTGAATCCACATTGGGGCTTAATGTATTCGCAACTGTACCTCGCGTATTGCCTGGAACAATCCGGCGGCCATGGCTCACAAAACACAGTGGTGCCAAGTACGTACTGGCGGAAAGTTCGCCAGACGACCCCGCGATAGAAAGCCTGCGCAGCCTAAGGACCACCTTGCGTTTCGCATTGCAGGAGGCCACCAATAACATCATCATGCTTACCGGCCCCACAGCCGATATCGGTAAAACATTCACCAGCGTAAATCTGGCCGCCGTCTTGGGCGCAGCAGATAAACGCGTTCTGCTGATCGACACCGATTTCCGCAGCGGCGGCGTTCATCGATACTTTGAGCTAGAGCGAAATAACGGGTTCGTTGATCTTATACGCGGCTCGGCATCGGTACAGGACGTACTGCATAAAAACATCATGCCGAATGTAGACCTGATCACGACCGGCATGCTGCCGCACAACCCCGCCGAAACACTGCTTTCTCCAAACGCTGCGCGCCTGTTGCTGGAACTGTCGGAAAACTATGACGTGGTTGTGCTGGATACCGCGCCCGTACTTCCGGTATCAGATGCGCTGGCGCTGGCCCCCCATGCTGGCACCGTATTCCTGCTGGCCCGTGCCCAGGTCAGCACATTAAGCGAACTAGAAGAATCAACAAAACGCCTGTCCCAGGTAGGAGCACAAGTCAAAGGGGTCATCTTCAACGACTTCGATCCAAGCAGTCAGCGATTCAGCTCACGCTATGGCAGCTATCACCACGGCTATGCCACATACGGAACGAATAGGCCTTAACTCAATATCACTTTGAACCTGGGCATCGAAATGAAAGAAAGAAAAGAACTATATAGACAGCTATGTCTACAAGAGCCATCCATCCCCATTTTCTTTCAAGACTGGTGGCTGGATGCCACGGCCGGCAGCAGCAACTGGGATATTGCCTTGGTCAAAGGAAAAGAATCGATCATTGCCTGCATGCCTTACGCCTGCAAAAAAAAAGTGGGCTTGAATATCTCGACGGTTCCGCAACTGACTTATTGTCTAGGGCCTTGGCTACGCCCACTTGAGGCCAGGCATGCGAAACAGATCAGCTATCAAAAAGAGGTGCTGGAAAAGCTGATTGAATTGCTGCCGCCTTTTGACCACTTCAAGCAGAAATGGCATTACACCCAAACCAACTGGCTGCCCTTCTACTGGCGTGGCTTTAAGCAAACCACCCACTATACCTATTTGCTGTCATTACTAGGTGGTGAAGAAGCCTTGTGGCAAGGCTTCCAGGAAAACGTGCGCAGGGAAATAAGAAAAGCCACATCCAGAGGCGGCCTTGAGGTACGCCAAGACCTTCCTGTTGCCGATTTTTTCCGCCTGAACAAGCTTGTATTCAACAGGCAAAAAATTGCTGTCCCTTATTCCGAAAACCTTGTCGATAGAATCGATCAAGCATGCGCCACACAAAATCGACGAAAGATTTTCATCGCGCAAGACGCAGAAGGAACATTGCATGCCGGCGTCTACATAGTGTGGGACGACAATAGCGCCTACTACTTAATGGGCGGGAGCGACCCCGACTTGCGCAATAGCGGTGCAATGAGCCTATGTATGTGGGAGGCCATCAAATTCGCCGCCAAAGTGACCAAGAACTTCGACTTTTGCGGATCAATGATAGAACCCGTGGAGCACTATGTTCGGGCTTTTGGAGGCGTTCTCACCCCCTACTTCACCGTATCAAAAACACCATCCAAACTGGCGGCCACATTTTTGTACGCACAGTCCTTAACCCATGCTCTCAGAATAGAGTAACCGTCATGGATGCCTCCTTTAACACAGTGCCAGCAGCAGCACTTGTTTGGCTAAACACCATATTGAGTGAACGCCTCAGCACCCGCTTGCTGCTTACCCAATCCGACCCTGAATATCTTCTGATATCGCTTCCAGGCAGCGAGAACAGCGTACGCATCAAATCTGACTATGCACGCTTTTCACAAGCGCACTCTGACTTGCCTTGCCATCATTGGGACGCTACCTCAGAAGGCTGGCAATCCGCCCTCAACCTTCCTTTGCCGACACCAGGGGTGCAGCATGCCCCTAGTCCGCTAATTGAAAAAACCACCACTGGCTGCACCATACACTACGACATCCTGGGGCTGGTTTATTGGATGCTTACGCGCCAGGAAGAAGCAGGCCGCAACGACCTGGACTCACATGGCCGTTTTCCGGCTACGGCGTCTCATGCATACAAGCACGGCTACCTGGAACGCCCTGTGGCTGATGAGTGGCTGGCCATCCTGGCGCAGGCAGTTCAACGCACGTGGCCGCAACTGCCGCTGAACCAGCATACGTTTTCAGTTATCCCCACCCATGATGTGGATACGCCAGCCCGATACGGATTCTTGAGCTTCAAACAACTTTTACGCGCCATGGCCGGCGATGTTGTAAGAAGGCGCAAGCCTGTGGATGCAATAAAAGCGCCAGCGATATGGTTGCGTTCAAAAAAGCAGCTGCATGCCCATGATCCATTCAATACCTTTAACTGGATCATGGATATATCCGAACAAAACGCCATTACCAGCGCGTTCTATTTCATATGCGGCCGTACAGAGCCATCGCTGGATGCTCTTTACAACCCCGAACACCCCGCCATTCGCGAGCTGATGCGCCGCATCCATGCCCGCGGACACGAGATCGGGCTACACCCCAGCTATAACACCTATAAAAAGCCGGAAGCCATCGTATCCGAGGCTCGCACGCTGATCAACATTTGCCAGGAAGAGGGAATAACACAAAGCCGTTGGGGAGGACGCATGCACTACCTGCGCTGGCAAACTCCCACTACCTTGTATGGATGGGAGCAGGCGGGCATGTCCTATGACAGCACACTAAGTTATGCCGACCGGCCTGGCTTTCGTTGTGGCACTTGTCATGAGTACCCGGCCTTTGATCCTATCACCCACAAACCGTTGCACTTGCGTATCCGCCCCCTGATCGCCATGGAATGCACTGTCATGGCGCCCCGATACATGGACCTGGGAACAGGCGAAATTGCCTTGAATAAATTCATTCAATTAAAAGCCGCCTGTCGTGCCGTCCAGGGCAATTTCACTTTGCTATGGCACAACACGCTACTGGAACAACCACAAGAACGAGATCTATACAAAAGCGTACTTCTCGGCTGATGCCGAACTTGGTAAAGCGAGCATAACTATTTCATATTGGCCAATGACATGAGCGAACAAAAAAAAAGAATCCTGTTGATTAGCTGCTTCTTTTATCCCCAAAACCGGATACCTGTGCTTCGCATCGGGCAATGGGCCAAATACTGGGCCTCGCAAGGCCATGACGTCACCGTACTGACAACCAAAAAGTGTGACTTCATGGGCCCATTCGGGCTGGAAAGCGATTTACCAAAGAGCGTCACTGTCATTGAAGTGCCTTGGTTGCCGGCCTGGCTTCAGCGTCGGCTAAGCAGGAATGCCGTTCAAGGCTCAGACAGCTTGCCTTCCAATCCGAGCAAAA
>DATJCP010000281.1:0-2329 GCA_035514715.1 Candidimonas sp. | reverse complement strand
CCTGGTCATTAATGCCGATGCGCAGGCCACGCACGAATCAGTAGTACGAGCCATGGAAGCCGCTCGCCTGGCTGGCATATCTCGGGTCAACTTTGCCACACAGAGCTCCCCATGAAAGTCGCCGCTTCGTTAACCCGGGCCATTCACTCCGCCTGGCAACGCAAGGGCTTGGTCAGCACGCTCTTGTGGCCGCTATCTTTGCCGATGATGGCCGCAGTCGCGCTGAAACACCGCCGCTACCAGCAACAACCCGAACTCGCCCACCACAGCCGGCTGCCTGTAGTCGTGGTGGGCAATATTTACGTGGGCGGCACAGGCAAAACCCCTGTCGTCATCGCCTTGGTTCAGGCCTTGCAAGAACGCGGCTGGCACCCTGGCGTCATCAGCCGGGGCTATGGTGTAAAAGTAGGCGAACAAGCCAAGTCGGGCCGAGGAAATCTGGCAGCGTCAGAATTCGGTGACGAACCGGCCCTGATTGCGCGGGCCACACAAGCTCCAATTGCAGTGCATCCCAGCCGTGTACTGGCACTGAAACAGTTGAAAAAAAAGTATCCTGACGTCAATATCGTTATTGCTGACGATGGCTTGCAGCACCTGGCACTGGGACGTGACCTGGAAATCGTCGTACAGGATGGGCGCGGCACGGGCAATGGCCGCCTGCTGCCGGCCGGCCCACTGCGCGAACCCGCCAGCCGCCTACAGTCCGTAGACTACCTAATCACCAATTTGCAGGACGGGCAGCCCAAGCCTGCTCCTATCGCCACCCTGGCTCATCAACTGACTATGCGCCTGCAGCCCGCCCGCCTTGTGCAGTTGTCCACCGGATTATCGCTAGACTGGCCAGCCTGGTTGGCTCAGTACGGCAAAGAACGCATCGGCGCCGTGGCCGCCATCGGCCACCCCGAACGTTTTTTTTCGATGTTGACAGCGGCTGGCCTTAACCTGGAACAAACAATAGGGTTGCCTGACCATGATGCCTATGAAAGCTCACCGTTTACGGCTCTGTCATCGCCCCTCATCCTGATCACAGCAAAAGACGCCGTAAAGTGCGAGCGCTTCAATGACCCCCGCCTGTGGGTGGTGCATGCAGCGGCGCTATTTTCCGATCCTGACTGGATAGACCTTGTCGAGCAGTTTCTGCGGATTATTGCCGATAAAAAATCAGCCGCAAGCCCATAGCCCCCATAGGCATTACACTCTCTCTTTTAACCCTTAGCCTCACAGGAGCCGTGCATGGAATCCCGCCTGCTTGAAATACTGGTCTGCCCACTTTGCAAAGGCAGCTTGCACCACGACCGCGAACACCAGGAACTCATTTGCCGGGCCGACAAACTTGCCTTTCCTATCAAAGACGGCATCCCTGTCATGCTCGAAAACGAAGCACGCGAACTGGCGGCCGACGCAGCCGGCGCCAACGCCTCAGCCTAAGCCCCATGAGCTTTATCGCCGTTATTCCCGCACGCGCCGCATCGACCCGCCTGCCCAACAAGCCGCTGCTCGACATTGCCGGCAAACCCATGGTGGTGCGCACCGCGCAACAAGCCGCCCTCTCGGGCGCCAGCCGCGTGGTAGTGGCGACCGACGACAAACGCATCCAGGCCGCAGCGCAACAGCATGGCTTTGAGGCACTGCTGACGCGCGCCGACCATCCCACCGGCACCGACCGGCTGGCAGAAGTCGCAAGTCAACTGAACCTGGCGCCTGATGTCATTATGGTCAATGTTCAGGGCGACGAGCCCTTGATCGACCCTGAACTGATCAATCAGGTTGCCCAACTGCTTGCCCAGCAATCCGATGCGGCTATCGCCACGTGCGCAACCCCTATTCTTGCTGCAAGCGCGCTATTCAACCCCAATATTGTGAAAGTCGTATGCACGCAGCAGCAACGTGCTTTGTACTTTTCGCGGGCGCCGATTCCGTGGGCGCGCGACGCCCTGGCCGACGGCGGACAACGGCTGGCACCGGGTATTCCCGCCCTGCATCACATCGGGCTGTATGCCTACCGGGTCGAATTCCTGAAACGTTTTTCGTCATTGGCAGCGGGGCCGCTGGAATCCTTTGAATCGCTGGAGCAACTACGCGCGCTGGAAAACGGCTATTCCATTGCCGTGCACATTACGCCCACCCACCCCGCCGCAGGTGTCGATACGGCGGACGATCTGGCCAGAGTACGCGAAAGCTTCGTAAATCGGTTATAAATCCACTTCAAATTCACTGACTCCGCGCCCAGCAAACCGCCTGAACAAACTCAAGCGCGGCGCTGGTCCGTGCAAAAATTGCTGCATTGCGGCATAATCGGAAAAAGTTAGAAAAAACGAAACTCAGGAGG
>DATJCP010000280.1:0-10363 GCA_035514715.1 Candidimonas sp. | reverse complement strand
TGGGGATGCTGGGCGCCAGCATAAACCTTGAGCTTCTTAGCCATGGCGTAACCCAGCGGGCCTTTCGGCAGCATGCCTTTGACGGCTTTCTGGATAGCGCGGCCAGGAAAACGCTCTTGCATTTTCTGGAAGTTGGTTTCGGTGATACCGCCTGGGTATGTCGAGTGACGATAGTACTTCTTGTCTTGCGACTTGTTACCGGTCACAACGATGTCTGCCGCGTTGATAATGACGATGTAATCGCCGGTGTCAACGTGTGGTGTGAATTCTGGTTTGTGCTTGCCGCGTAAACGACGTGCGACTTCGCTGGCCACACGACCCAGGACTTTGCCCTTGGCGTCAATCACGTACCAGTCACGTTTGACTTCATGCGGCTTGGCCACAAAGGTCTTCATGATGGTTCCTAAATATTCAAAAATAGCCTCCGGAACATACGGCCGGCTCTTTCCTGAAACGATATTCCTGCCTAAGCGTTGTACTTCGCCCGTGCAAATCGGTCAGAAAAGTCCATGATATTAACACACTCGGCAAATATTCCAAACCCAAAAAGCCAAATGCGCAAATGCTCAAGGCAGCAAAAAAGCCGCAAAAGCGGCTTTTTTGTTTTTACCCGAAGATGTTATTTCTTCTGGTTTGCCAAGGCAATGCCCAGGTAGTTGTCGTACGAACCTTCGGCAACACGGAACCATGGCACGACATTGTCGCGGAAGCCCATGTAGTTGTCGTAGATTTTCTTGAACATGGCGTTCTTGTCGCAGAACTCTTTATAGACTTCGTTGGAAGCCTTGAACGAAGCGTCCATGACATCGCGCGGGAAGGCCTTCAAGACGGCTCCGCTAGCGATCAGGCGACGCAAGGCGGCAGGATTGTTGGCATCGTAGGTGCCAAGCAAGGTGTTGCCGGCAGCGCGCGTAGCGGTGTCGATAAGGCTTTGGTAGCCCTTGGGCAGGCTGTTGTAGGCCTCGTTGTTGACGTACAGCGAAACCTGGGCGGAACCTTCCCACCAGCCCGGATAGTAGTAGTACTTGGCGACTTTCTGGAAGCCCAGCTTTTCGTCGTCGACCGGACCCACGAACTCAACGGCGTCGAGCGTACCCTTTTCAAGCGAAGGATAGATATCGCCAGGAGGAATCTGCTGAGGCACTACACCCATGCGCGACAACACTTCGCCAGCAAAACCGGCGGTGCGCATTTTAAGGCCTTGCATATCGGCGACCGACTTGATTTCCTTGCGATACCAGCCGCCCATTTGGGTACCGGTATTGCCCAGGGGGAAGTTGATGATATTGCGCGGAGCAAACAGTTCACGCATCAGCTTCATGCCATCGCCTTCGTACATCCAGGCGTACATTTGGCGAGCATTCAAACCGAAAGGAACGGCTGTATCGAAGCAGAAGGAGGGATCTTTGCCATAGTAATAGTACGAAGCCGTTTGGCCGCATTCAACAGTGCGATTGCTGACAGCGTCCATTACGCCGAAACCGGGAACGATTTCACCGGCAGGATACAGGCGAATCGAAAAGTTGCCTTCACTGGCTTCTTCGACCATTTTGCAGAACGTTTGCGCTGTATTGAACAGCGGAGGAGTTGACGGCCCATAGGTGGACGTCATCTTCCAGCTGATTTTTGGGTTGCTTTGCGCAAATACGGGTGCGGCGACAACGGCCGACCCAGCCATAGCCCCTAGCCCTGCTTTTTTAAGAAATGAACGACGCTGCATTAAGAGCTCTCCTTTCGGCATTCGAATATTTGTTGCAAAAAACTGCTACCGCGCGATATTACACTGTGTAGCAACTCTTGTAACGAGGGTAAATCCCTTAGACGCTACTGCCCGGCAATCGCCATTTGCGCTATCAGGATAGACCCCGTCGTCTTGGAACCCCGGGTAATGCTGTCTGCGCCCACGGCGACGATCTGGCGGAACATGTCTGCCAGGTTGCCGGCTATGGTGACTTCCTGGACGGCATGGCGGATTTCGCCGTTTTCGACCCAGTAGCCAAACGCCCCGCGGGAATAATCACCGCTGACATAATTAACCCCCTGCCCGATCAGCTCGGTTACCAAGAAGCCTGTGCCCAGTTTCTTGAGCATGGCGCGGAAATCGTCTTTCTTGCGGGTAAGCCGCGAAGTCAGCCGCAAGTTATGCGAACCGCCTGCATTCCCCGTGGATTTCATGCCCAGCTTGCGGGCGGTATAGGTCGACAGGAAATAGCCATTCAACACGCCGCCGACCACCAGGTCGCGGGACTGCGTATGCACACCTTCGCTATCGAAGGGAGAACTGCCCATTGCGCCAAGCACATGCGGATCTTCAGCAATATCGATATGATCCGACAATACCGGCTTGCCTAGCGAGTCAAGCAGGAAACTGGCCTTGCGGTACAGCGCCCCGCCGCTGGTTGCCTGCACCAGCGCGCCCAGCAAACCCACGGCTAGCGGCGCCTCGAATAGGACAGGGAAGCGGCCTGTTTTAATGCGACGGGCCGACATCCTGGACAAGGTACGTTCGGCGGCATAGCGCCCTACCGCAACCGGGTCGGCCAGATCGCCAGCCGCACGGGCCGTGGTGTACCAATAATCGCGCTGCATGTTGTTGCCGCGCCCTGCAATAGGCGCCACCGAGATGCTATGCCTTGAATAAGGGTAGCCGCCCATGAACCCACGGCTGTTGCCCAGCACGAAATGGCCTTCGTAAGTATCTACCGAGGCGCCATCGGTATTGGTGATGAGCGGGCTGAGATCTCGCGCGGCGCCTTCTGCCTTGATAGCCAGTTTCGCTGCCTCTTCAGCCGAAATATCCCAGGGATGGTGCAACTGCAAATCGGGGTATTCGCTGGCAAGCTGGTCGGCGTCGGGCAAACCAGCGGCGGGATCAGCCGCGGTATAGCGTGCGATATGCCAGGCGGCCTCAACAGTTTCGCGCAATGCCTTCGCGGAGAAATCGGATGTCGACGCCGAACCGCGCCGATTACCGGAAAACACGGTCACGTCCAACGACCGGTCACGCGTCTGCTCGACGGTTTCAATGTCTTTATTTCGCACAGAAACAGACAGGCCGCGGCTTTCAGAAATTTCGGCAGCGGCATCCGAAGCCCCCAGGGACTTGGCGTGTTTGAGGGCGTCGTTGACCAATTCGCGGAAACGTTCTTGGTTTTCAGATATGGGTAAAGAAGAAATTGATTGGTCGCTCATTGCTGCTCTTTCAGGTTAGACGGTTATCATAGCTAATTAAAGAATACTTTTTTGACTTCCATGCCAAACACTCCTGAAAATACCGAAATAGAACCGGACGATCACGATTACGACTACGATCGGCCCAGCAAATCGCAAGTCAAGCGAGACATGCTTGTGCTGCAGGATCTAGGCAAACAATTGGTCGACCTATCAACCGACAGGCTCAAACAACTGCCCTTGTCCGAAACGCTCTACGAGGCCATACGCCTGGCTCAGCGCACCACCAGCCGCGAAGGCCGCCGCCGGCAAATCCACTACGTAGGCAAGCTGATGCGCCACGCAGATGCAGATGCCATCCGCAAGCAACTCGATATATGGGAAAACGGCTCGCGCGAAGAGACCCGCGCCATGCATCGGCTGGAAGCGCTGCGCGAACTGCTGCTCAAAGACGACGAGGCCCTGACCGGGCTCCTGGACGCCTACCCCGGCGCCGACATACAACAACTACGCACGTTGATACGGGCCAGCCGCAAAGAAACGCAAAACAATGCCGCCCTGCAACCCGGCCAGGATCCGCAACGCAAACACTACCGCGCCCTGTTTCAGGCCATCAAGGCACTTAACGACTCCACGGAACAAGAATGAGCTCTACATTACTGGAATGCATTGAAATAGAAACCCGTCCGAATCCGGGGCACGCCGTTATCTGGCTGCACGGATTAGGCGCCGACGGCAATGACTTCGCCCCTCTGGTACCTGAATTGCAACTACAAGATGCCCCGGCCATCCGTTTTGTATTTCCCCATGCGCCGGTCCAGCCCGTCACCATCAACAATGGCATGCCCATGCGCGCCTGGTACGACATTTTTGCTCCCGACCTGGTGCGCCGCGAAGACGAACCCGGCCTGCGCCTGTCGCAAGCGGCTGTGGAAGCATTGATCGAACGCGAAAACCAGCGCGGCATTCCAACCGAAAAAATCGTACTGGCCGGATTTTCGCAAGGCTGCGCCATGACGTTGCAAACAGGCTTGCGCCTGAAGCAAAAACTGGCCGGCATGATAGGGCTGTCGGGATACTTGCCGCTGGCCAGCCTGGCCGATACCGAACGCCACTCCGCCAACCAGGACACGCCTATTTTCCTGGCCCACGGCACGATGGACCCTGTTGTGGTGCTGCCGCGCGCGCAAGACACACACGCCAAACTGACTGAACTGGGTTACCAGGTCAGCTGGAAAACCTACCCCATGCAGCACTCGGTCTGCATGGAAGAAGTCAGCGACATCTCGGCTTTCTTGCGCAAAGTCCTGGTGTAGCCAGCTACAAGCGACGGGTCTCGCCAAGATCCAGCCAGACCCGCCGCATGGTTGGATCTTCTTCGTCGTGGTCGTTGCGAAACCCCAGATGCGTCATCAGGCTCAGCATGGGCCGGTTTGTTGCCAGCACGACCCCGTCGATATAGGTCAGCCCCTGGTCCTGGGCCGCCTCGATAAGCCCGCCCATCAGTTGCGCCCCCAAGCCCCGGCGCTGCCAAGCATCGCCAATGACCAGGGCGTATTCGGCCCCGCGACAATCGGCATTACGAAGATAATGCGCAAAACCGATGATCTGCTCATGCGGATGGCCGCGGTGCTCGGGATTAGGCACCTGCACCGTCGCAACCAAGGCCAGCTCGCGATCGTAGTCTATGCGCGTATAGCGCTCCAGCATGCGCGGTGTCAGTTCGCGCATCATGGAAACAAAGCGCATGTAGCGGGATTCATCAGACAAGCCACGCACGAACTCTTGCAAGGGCTCGGCGTCTTCGGGACGTATGGGCCGCAACAGCCAGGGGTTGCCGTCCTTGAACACCTTGGGCTGCACCAGCCGGCGCGGATACGGGTGAATCGCCATATGCCGGTAGCCCGTGGTTTCAGGCAGCACCAGCATGGATTCACTTGTCAGGTCGATACGCACAACATGTGCAACCAACTGCGTATCGTCGGCATACAAGGAATCGATCTCCAGGAACTCTAGCGCAGGCAGTTCGCTGACCAGCTCTGAAATCCGTTCCAGCAAATCCAGCAACAGTTCAAACGCTGTCGGCGTCATCTGACGCGAGAGCCCGCGCTGCCACACACTGCTGCGCAGAACCAGCTTGCGAGCCAGGTAGCTATTCAGAGGGGGGAGATCAATAGCGGTATACGAACCCGCATAAAGCGCTTCCTGGCCACCGGAGCCAAAGGTAATGTAGGGCCCCAGCTTGTCGTCGCGACATACCTGGATGCGCATCGGCAGGCTGTCATCGTGCTGGCTTTGTGCAAGCTCGCTATCTGCCGCAGCGTATTGCAAGGGGGCATGAAAACAAGCCAGCAGCTGTTTGCACTCATCGTCGGTAAGACTACGACGACGCTGGCTTTGAATGCTGTTTACCATTTCCCTTGCGTCATCAAGCCGTGGCGGCTTGCTTAACGGTTCGGGAGGCAAGGTTTGCTGCGAGAGTGTCTGGTTGTAGTGATAGGAGGCCAGGATACCGAAGGCGTTCGCCGCCGATTCTGGCGTACGGAACGCGGGCGTACCCACGCTGTCAAGCACATGCCGCAGGGGCCGCATCGTGGCGTCGCCCATGAAACACGTGATGATGGGTTTGCGCGACTCGGGCGATATCACAGCCAGTTGCCGGGCCACGCTATGGAGATCAGACAGGGGATCGGGCGCCAACAACACCAGCACGCCGTCGACACCTGGGTCATCGACCAGAATGCTGATGATTTTCTGTGTCTTTTCAGGGGTCAGAGGGGCGTAGGTGATAACGGGATTACCGGCCTTGGCGCCCTCTTCGAGCAGATCGCCCAGGGCCTTGGTGCTGGCCAGCGCCAAATCGGCCCGGATTACCGCCGCCGTATCGCCCATGACATCCAATGCCAACTGGGCAGCACCGTCTCCATTTGAAAAAAGCACGATCTTGCGCCCACGCGGGCGCCGGGCATGCACCAGCACCTTGATGGCGGAAAACAGCTGGACAAAGTAACGGATACGCACCGCCCCTGCCCGGCGCAGCAAAGCATTGAACACGGCATCCTGCATCGAACCCGCGTCGGCATTCTGTCCAACCTTCAGGACTATGACGGGCTTGACGCTGGCGGCGGCGCGCAAGGCACTGGTGAAGCGGCGCGAAGACGAGGTTTCTTCCAGGTACAGCGCAATACTATCGGTGCGCGGGTCCATTGCCAGATAATCGAGCACATCGGCAACATCAATGATACTTTCATCACCCAGCGACACCACGGCGGAAAAACCCAGCCTGACATCCTCCGCCCAATCCAGGACCGATGCGGTAATGGAACGGGACTGCGCCACCATGGCAACACGCCCTCCCAGACCCACGTGCGGTTCGTGGCTTAAATTAAGCCCCAGGTGCGGACGCTGCACACCGAAAGAACGAGGGCCGAGTATGAGGCAATCATTCAATTCGCCCCAGGCCCGGCAATAAACCATGTCCTCAACCGGATCCGCCGAGGCGCTGGTATGAGGCAATACCGTCAGGCATCGTGGCCGATGCGGTTTAAGAACCGCAAGCACTTGAGGCAAGCGCTCGGGTGCGACGCAAACCAAGGCTTGATCGACCCGTGCCGAGCCGACCACCCCGTTAAGTGTTTCGGGCAAGTCCAGCGGACCATCTGGACCAGCATCGACAAAGGTTATGCTGTTCTGGAGCGACCGCGGCACGCTTTGAGCAATGGGCAGAACGCGGTCGGAAAGCACCACAAGCGTACGAGGTTCGAACAATGCGGCAAGGCGATGTCGCGGCATACTGTATCCGGTTTAAACGAAAATTAATGTGTACTCTAAAATAGCCATATTGCTACCATCCTGCGCATGCCAATCCAACCGGCACTTGCCTAAAGCCTAACGACTAACCATGACCACGTCTACTTCTTCTACTGTCCGCACACGTTTTGCTCCGTCCCCTACGGGTTACCTTCATCTGGGCGGCGCCCGAACCGCCCTGTTTTCATGGGCCTTTGCGCGCCACCATAAAGGCACCTTCGTCTTGCGCATCGAAGACACCGACCTGGAACGCTCTACGCCAGAAGCCGTTCAAGCCATTCTCGACAGCATGTCATGGCTGGAAATGCAGCCCGACGAAGGCCCGTTCTACCAAATGCAGCGCATGGATCGGTATCGCGAAGTCGTCCAAAAAATGCTGAACGACGGCACCGCCTACTACTGCTACAGCAGCCCCGACGAAGTCGAAGCCATGCGCGAAAAGGCCCGTGCGGCAGGCTTGAAGCCCCGTTACGACGGCACTTGGCGGCCCGAAGCCGGCAAGACTTTGCCCCCAGTGCCCGCCGACCGCAAACCAGTGGTGCGCTTCAAGAACCCGCTGGAAGGCGCGACTGGCTGGAACGACCTGATCAAAGGCCACATCAGCTTTGATAACGGCGAACTGGACGACCTGGTCATTGCCCGCCCCGACGGCACGCCCACCTACAACTTTTGCGTTGTGGTCGATGACTGGGACATGAAAATCACCCACGTGCTGCGCGGCGACGACCATGTCAACAACACGCCACGGCAAATCAATATTTTACGCGCCCTGGGCGCCTCGCTGCCCGAATACGGCCATGTCCCCATGATACTGGGGCCCGACGGCGAGAAACTGTCCAAGCGCCACGGCGCCGTCAATGTCATGGAGTACGACAACGAAGGCTACCTGCCTGAAGCCATGATCAACTACCTGGCTCGCCTGGGCTGGAGTCACGGCAACGACGAACTCTTCACTCGCGAGCAACTGGTTGACTGGTTCGACACGCGCAACCTGAGCAAGTCGGCGGCGCAGTGGGACCCCAAAAAACTGAACTGGGTGAATGCGCACTACATCAAAAACAGCGACAACGCCGATCTGGCGGAACGCGTCGCCCCGCGCATTCTGAAAAATCAGGGAAATCCGCAAGCAGTGGATTTACCCGCAATAATGGGTTTGCTGAAAGACCGTGCCGAAACACTGAACCAGCTTGCCGACGGCGCCATGCTTTTTTGCGGCCCCTTCACTCCAGCCAGCGCCGAGCTTCGCACTGAACACCTGGATGAACCTGCCCTTGCCTTGCTGGCCAGTTTCGAGCAACAAGCAAAGGCCTTGCCCGACTGGACTGTCGAAGCGCTGGACGCACTGATCAAGTCATTGCTGGCCGAACACGGCGTAAAGATGCCTAAACTGGCTATTCCATTGCGCCTGGCCGTTACAGGCCAAAAGCAAACGCCTGCCATTGGCGCCGTGCTTGCCATCTTGGGCCGCGACCTGGTGCTGGAACGCCTGGCCGCGGTGTAAGTACAGCAGGCTGCCTAGAACGGCAGCCTGTAACCGGGCGACATGCGCTTGGCCTTGATGGCTGTGCCGCCCGGGGCCTTCAAATTCAATACCTGGCCGCTGGCCGACACAATGGCGTAGCGATTCGTATAGATGGGATCGCTTGCCTCGATGGGCGCGCCATTCGACAACAGGGTCTGCAGCACCAACGTTTGCTGATCGCGCTTCCAGCACCCTGCCTCGTCTATCCCTTGCGACGGATTCTTACCCCGCTTCAACTGTTCCGTGTAGGCCATGGTGCCATCAGGATGCAGGGTAAACAAAGTACGCAGTTCACCAGCCACCCCTTTTTGCTTGCGCACGCTTAACCAGTTGCCTACCAGGGCATCGCCGGGCGCAGCCACCTGGCATTTGGGCGCTTCCTTGACTGGCGGTGGCGGCGGCGCGCTGACAGGCGCAGCGCAACCCGCTACCAGCAAAGTGGCGGCAAGCCCAGCAATAAGCATGCGCGGACGAAGCAGGAAATCGTACATATCGGGCCTTCCTTTAAACGCGAAACATAAAACGTAAACGATTTTAGCCCCATACTCCAGGCGCGCCTACAACACAGGCAGCCTTATCGCCGATCTTTGTAGAAAACCACAAGCACCATGAGGAATCGCAAAGAAAAAACTGGGTGCCGCCCTACAATGCCTATAGCAGCTCGCCTTGGGCGACAGCACATGTTCGCGGCGCCTCTGGCGAACATATTTTTTCTTGTAGCGCCAGGAGCTTTTCCCGCCATGAGCTATCCCGTCCTGATCACCCTGCATCTCTTTGCGGCATTCATTTTCGTCGGCACGGTTTTTTTTGAAGTCCTGATTCTGGAAAGCATACGCAAAGACGTGGCGCGCGAACCCATGCGCGAAGTGGAACGCGCCATCGGCAAGCGGGCGCGCCAGATCATGCCCTGGACGCTGCTGGTCTTGTATAGCGCGGGCATAGGCATGGCCTGGCATTACCGTACCGTTCTGGCCCACCCCTTCGACAGCGGTTTCGGTATGCTGCTTACGATAAAAATCGTTCTGGCGCTAAGCGTATTGGGCCACTTCATCACCGCCATGGTATTGGGCAGCAAAGGCCTGCTCAAAACACGCTATGTGCAACGCATACATATCAGCGTCTTCCTACATATGGTCGGCATCGTATTGCTGGCCAAAACCATGCTTTACCTGTAATTACAGCGGCAGCTTCACGTCGTGCTTGATTTCGCGTAGCGCGACTATAGTCCGGGTCTGCCGCACGCCGGGCAAGTTAAACAGAAAGCGATGCAGGAAGCGATCGTAGGCTTCGGGGCTGGATACCACTATTTTCAATAGAAAATCCGAATCCCCGGTAACGGCATAGCATTCCAATATTTCCGGCGCATCGCGCACCGATCGCTCGAAATTTTCCACAATTTCAGCCGAATGCCTTTCAAGGCTGATCTGGGCAAACATGCACCCCTGCAAGCCGACCTTGTTGCGGTCGACCTTGGCGTAATAGCCCTGAATAACCTGGCTGGCCTCAAGCGCTTTTACCCGCCGCCAGACAGGCGCCGCCGACAAGCCTACCTGTTCCGACAACTGCTGCGCCGACGAGCGCCCTTCTTTCTGCAGCTGCTGCAGGATTTTAATATCTGTTTTATCCATTTCCGGCCCATTAACGAAACGTTTATTTCGATAAGCAGGGATTCTACGCTATGAAAAAGCAATAAAAACAGAGTTGGAAGTATCTATCATGGTCTGGAACACTAGGGGTTCCATCATGTCCATGCCAGCTATCGATACGCAGTACCGCCTTGCCGACAACCTGACCGCCGACTCAGGCCGCATTTTCCTGACAGGCACGCAAGCACTGGTGCGCATGCTGCTCGCCCAGCGC
>DATJCP010000279.1:0-12355 GCA_035514715.1 Candidimonas sp. | reverse complement strand
GGCCCAAAAGCGCTGGCAGCAAAAGCGCAAGCCGGACCGAATGCCAATAAAACATCAATGCCTTGCTCGTGGGCATAGGCACCGACCTCGGCATGCATTGCATGGCTATTGGCGCCGACCTCGGCCATATCGCCAAGCACTAGAACCGTCTTGCCCGCCAGTTTGGCCAGCACATCAATTGCCGCCCGCACCGAATCGGGGTTCGCATTATAAGTGTCATCGATCAACTGGAAGCCGTCGGCCAATTGGCGAGGCTGCATGCGCCCGGAAACCGGATTAAAAGCGGCAATCCCCTGCACAATGGCCGATAGCGGCGCACCGGCGGCGCAAGCGCAAGCGGCGGCTGCCAAAGCATTGCGCAAATTGTGCAAACCGGGAGCCGACAAAACCAGACCGGCGCTACCGGCAGGTGTATGCAACTGGCACTCGGTGCGGGTCGGCTGCGCATGTATCTGATCAGCATATACGGCAAAGTGCGACTCAAACCCGAAGTCCAGAACCTTGCGATGCGCCGACAGGCTGCGCCACAAGTCTGTGTATTCATCATCGCCAGGAAATACCGCAACCCCATCGACAGGCAAGGCTTCGAGTACGGCGCCATTTTCCTTGGCGACTGCTTCAACAGTATGCATGAACTCCTGATGCTCACGCTGCGCGTTATTCACCAGGGCCACGGTAGGCTGCGCAATATCGGCCAGCAGTGCGATTTCGCCGGGATGATTCATGCCCAGCTCAAACACGGCCGCCCGATGCTGATCGTTCAGGCGCAATACCGTCATAGGTACGCCAAGATCATTATTCAAATTGCCTTGCGTAGCCAGGCTCGCATCGGCGCCCAACCAGGCGCGTAGTATCGAGGCGACCATTTCCTTGGTCGTCGTCTTGCCGTTGCTGCCCGCAACGCCGATGACCGGCAACAGGAAAAGGCGGCGCCATGCGGTGCCAATATGGATCAAGGCCTGACGCGTATCACCCAATACAAACTGCGGCATGCTGACGGATGGGTCACGATGAGCCACTATCGCACCGCTCGCCCCCGCCGCCTGAACCTGCGCCAGGTAGGCATGGCCATCGAACACGTCGCCTTGAAGCGCGATAAACAACTGGCCAGGACGAATATTGCGCGAGTCGCTGGAAAGCACAAGACCGCGCCTCCAGGTCAAAGCAAAGCGCGCCCACTCGCGATCGTCGAAAGGCGCGCGTACGCCTCGTGTTTCTTGATATGTTTCATGACCCTTGCCGGCCAACAGCACCACATCGTTGGGACTGGCGCTCCAGATTGCCGACAGTATGGCAAGAGCGCGGTCCAGCTCGATATGCGGCGCATGCGGCATGCCGGACAAGATTTCGTCGACTATGGCCTGCGGATCTTCCATGCGCGGATTGTCGTTGGTAACAATGACGTCATCAGCCAACCGGGCGGCGATACCACCCATGATGGGACGCTTGCCGCTATCGCGGCTGCCGCCGCACCCGAACACGCAGACAAGACGGCCCGAGCGGGCTGTCGCCACATCGCGCAATGCCAACAGCGCGCGCTCCAGTGCATCGGGGGTATGCGCATAATCGACGACAACCAGCGTAGCAGCTGGCGCCGCCGCAGTCCCGTGCGCTGGGTTCACTACCTGCAAACGCCCTTCGACAGATGGCAAAGATGCCAGAACGCGTGCGATCCGGGACAGTTCCCAGCCCAGCTCCTGCAATACGCCTACCACCAACAGCAAGTTGGAAATATTGTGCTGGCCCAGCAATTGGGTCAGCAATTGCGCCGTGCCATGATCGGTAGACAGATTGAAAACCAGACCATGAGCATTTGTTTCTATGCCGCGCGCCTGTATCGCAGCCGTCTCGCTATGCCCCAGGGAATAGGCCAATGGATGCAACGGCGCAGCGGCTTTCAACAGCTCCTGGCCGGCCGGATCATCGGCATTGATAACGGCGGCGCGCAACCCTGGCATCTTGAACAGGGCAAACTTGGCTTGCTTATAGTTATGCAGCGTACCGTGGTAATCAAGATGATCATGCGTCAGGTTGGTAAACGCCGCGATGTCGATATGCACATGATTCAAACGGCCCTGATCGATACCTATGGAAGAGGCCTCCAATGCCACGACAGCCGCGCCCGCATCCCGTATTGCGGCAAGGCTGCGGTGCATGGTCAGCACATCTGGCGTGGTCAACACGCCGCCCAGGCTGGAACCATCGGGCAAGGAAACACCCAAAGTACCAACCGTGCCGCAGGGTACGCCTTCTGCATTCAGCGCGGCGGCAAGCCACTGCACGCAAGTAGTCTTGCCATTGGTACCGGTGACAGCCACTACCGACATGGCCAGCGATGGCTCGCCATACCAAAGATGAGCAATCAAGCCCAGCTTCCCGGACAAATCGGCAACTTCAAGAACAGGTACAGATACTGCGGGCAAAGCCATTGTCTGTGCATCAGACTGCACAATGATCGCCGCAGCGCCCTGCTCGACAGCCTGCTGCACAAATGATCGCCCATCGTGCGTAAGACCGGGGCAGGCGAAAAACACATCGCCAGCATGGAGCTGGCGCGAATCCAGGCCTAGGTGCGCAGTACGCGCTACATGCCCGTTTAGCCAGGAGACGATTTCTTGTGCGTTCATTGCCGCATCTCTCCTTTGGATCCTGCCGCAGCCACCAGCGACTCAATCGGCGCATCGGGCTGTACGCCCAAGCGGCGCAAGCTGCTGGCCACCACACTGGCAAATATAGGCGCCGCAACACGGCCGCCGTAGTAAGCGCCGGCATGCGGCTCATCCAGCGTTACCGCCACCACAATGCGCGGATTCGACACCGGAGCAAAACCCACGAATGAGCTCCGATACAGCGAGGTGCTGTACTTGCCGTTCACGATTTTGCGAGCCGTACCGCTTTTGCCTGCTACGCGATAACCCTGGACCTGAGCAAGCTTGGCGCCATCGGGGCCCGCCGCTGCTTCCAGCATAGCGCGAATCTGGCTTGCCACCTCGGGGGTGTAAACCTGCGTACTGGTAGGCTTGCCTTCGCGCTTGAGCAAGGTCAGCGACACCATATCGCCATTACGGGCAAACGCCGTATAGGCGTGCGCAATTTGCAACAGGGAAACCGACAGTCCATAGCCGTAGGCCATGGTGGCCCGCTCGATGGGGCGCCAGCGCTCCCAAGGACGTACGCGGCCTGAAGCCATACCGGGAAAATTAGCCTGGGGAGCACGTCCAAAGCCCAGCTCGGTAAATTTGCTCCACATTTCCTGGGAGGTGAGCTTCTCGGAAATCATGGTCATACCGATATTGCTGGAACGCCGCAAAATCCCTGCCACATTCAGGACACCGTTGCGGCTTACATCCGAAATCGTCGAGCCCTGATAGCGATACTGACCATTGCCTGTGTCAAAAACCGTAGATGTCGTGATCCGTTTGATGTCCAGTGCCAGAGCCACGGTAAAGGGCTTCATGATAGAGCCCGGTTCAAACGTATCGGTCAGAGCACGATTACGCAACACGGCACCCTTGCGGTCATCGCGGTCATTGGGGTTATAGGTCGGCAAATTGACCATGGCCAGGATTTCGCCGGTGCGCACGTCAAGGACAATGCCCGCGGCAGCCTTGGCCTTGTTGTCATCCATCGCTTTCTTCAGCGCGGTATAGACGTCGAACTGCAAACCTGAATCGACGGACAGGCTCAAGTCCTGGCCATTAACTGGCGGGACTATCGCTTGCACATCTTCCACAACACGACCCAGGCGATCCTTGATCACCCGGCGCGACCCGGGTTTGCCTGAAAGTTCTTCATTGAAGGCAAGCTCTACGCCTTCGATGCCCTTATCTTCGATATTAGTGAATCCGACGACGTGCGCCGCAATATTGCCTTCCGGATAAAAACGGCGCATTTCCATTTGCTGATGGAAACCGGGAATCTTCATTTTCCGAATCTTGTCGGCAATATCCATCGACACTTGCCGCTTGATATATACAAAATTCTTTTCATCGTCGACCAACCGGGCCTTGATGTCTTTGACCGGAAGCTCCAGCAGCTTGCCCAACTCGGCCAACTGGGCCTCGCTGGCAGCGCGTGTATCTTCGGGAATGGCCCAAATGGCGCGTACCGGGATGCTGGAGGCCAACACAACCGAACCGCTATGGTCGAATATTTTCCCGCGTGTCGCGGGCAGCACCAGCGTGCGCTCATAGCGCCGCTCACCCTGCTGCTGCAGGAACTCGGTAGACAAGCCTTGCAGATACATGGCCTTGGCAGCCAGGGCTGCAAAACCAAGCAGCAGAAGTATCAATACCAGACGCGATCTCCACAAAGGCATCTGGACATTCAATACGGGGCTGTTATAGAACCGGACACGCTTCACGGATGGCTACCTCCGTGACTTACGCTGGACGGCTTCTGGGCATCGCCTTTCATGTAAATCGTTCTGTCAGGCGACGTGGTATCCATTTTCAATTCCGCCCGCGCCGCACCATCGATGCGAGCGTTGCGGGCAAGCTCAGCACGCTCCAACTGCAAGCGACGCCAATCGGTATCGAGATCGCGGGCCTTGTCTTGAAGCTTGTCGGTAACGACAAACAACTGACGCGACTGAAAGCGGGCCGTAACCAGGGATATGGCCGACACCATCAGCAGAACGGCGAAAAGGATACACAGGCGCCCCATTATTTTCGACCTCTTCTTGTTGTCGTCTGCCCTGAAACCAGGCTCATGGCGGTAACAAAAGAGGCGCCCTGATCCTTGGGCAAAGGAGTCGCTGTGCGTTCAGCCACACGCAAGACAGCTGAGCGGGTACGCACGTTCTCTGCCGATTGCTCGGCAGTGGGCAACACGCGGCCCAGCGACCGGAGTATGGGCTGGGGCATGTCTTTCTCGTAAATAGGCAGGCGAGCGTGTGCCTCGGCCGGCCTTGCGGCGGCGGCTATGCACTGCTTGACCATGCGGTCTTCAAGAGAATGAAAACTGATCACCGCCAAACGCCCTCCTGGGGCCAGGACTTTTAGAACTGCCGCGAGGGCGAGCGCGAGCTCCTCGAGCTCTTGATTGAGGTAAATCCGTATAGCTTGAAATGTACGAGTGGCCGGGTGTTGACCCTTTTCGCGCGTACGGACGACACTGGAGACGAGCTCGGCGAGGTCGAGCGTTGTACGCAGCGGCCTGGATTCGCGGCGAGCAATAACCGCCTTTGCAATCGGGAAAGCAAACCGTTCTTCGCCATATTTTGCTATGACCTCCTTTAACTCTTCAACACTGACTTGCGCCAGCCATTGCGCAGCGGTGGGGCCGCTGCTTGTATCCATCCGCATATCCAGCGGGCCTTCGCGCATGAACGAAAACCCCCTGCTGGCATCGTCGATCTGAGGGGATGAAAACCCCAGATCAAGCATCACGCCATTAACCTTCTCTATGCCCAGGCGCTCAAGCTGCTCGGGCATGGACGAGAATCCTCCGTGTACCACCACCACGCGCGCATCCTCGCGCTGCAAGGCATGGGCCACTTCAATCGCCTGCGGGTCCTTATCGAACACGACAAGCTTGGCCTGCGCAGATAAACGGGACAACAGCAAACGGCTGTGGCCCCCGCGCCCAAATGTTCCGTCGACAAAAACGCCGTCAGCCAGTGGCAACGGGACGTCGCCAACAGCTTCACGTTTTTTCTTGGCGCCAAAGCCGGGGTCAACGAGGGCGTTGACCGTAGGCTCCAACAGCACGGATCGGTGCAAAAACTCCATATGCGGATTCAGAATGAAAATTGTTCCAGGACCTCGGGCATGCCCTTGGCGAGATCTTCGGCCTCTCGGCGCGTATATTCTGCGGAATCCCACAGTTCGAAATGGCTACCCATTCCCAACAGCATGACGTCGCGCATCAGGCCGACAGCGTTACGCAATTCCGGTGCAACCAGAATGCGTCCCGAGCCGTCCATATCCACATCTTGGGCACTACCCAGCAGCAAACGCTGCAACGGGCGGGCCGACATAGGGAAATTGGCAATCTGCTCACGTTTCTCTTCCCAAACACTACGGGGGTAAACAAGCAAACAACCATCAGGATGGCGCGTAAGGGTAAGACGACCCTCTACCTGAGAAACGAGCGCGTCACGGTGCCTGGTCGGAATCGAGATCCGACCTTTAGCATCCAACGTGAGAGCACTGCTACCCTGGAACAAGATTTCTTCCCCACTTTTTTGCACAAAAACCTACTTTTCCCCACTCTACGGTAAGGAATGCGGCAGGTCAAGCGACTCGTTGCAATTTTTTCAATTACAACAAGTACTTAGCCCTGCTTTAGCAAGCCTGCTGAAAAAAATATGTAGTTAAATCAAGAAATTGGAGATGCATCTGCAAGTCCTTTGTAAGAAGCTGCGCTAAAGACGCTACCAGGGCTTTGCAATTGCTGACATTCCGAAGGAATAAGCAATGAAGAAAAAGAATGAAGGAGTGAGGCAGGTCTATAGGCCGGATTCTGTACACCAGGCGAACCTGGCGGGCAATCATTCCTCTGGGCGCGGCATTGCTGCCGTGCTCTAGCCATCTACCCGCATACTCGAGCGAGCCGCTCTTTTGGCACAAGGCCAGGCGTATGCCTATTTGATGTTGCTCCGGGTAGAGGTTACCGCGTTTCACCCTGCTGCGCCGCACCGGGTTGCCCCAATACGCAACACGGAAGTCGCCGTGTCAGTGCACACATAATGTGCCCGCGCCGCAGTCTCGTCTCTGTGGCCCTATTCCTCACCTTGGCGGACGCATTGCTGCGCATCGCCCCGGTGGACGGCCGTTAGCCGTTACCCCGCTCTGTGGAGTCCGGACCTTCCTCGATGCCATAAGCACCGCGACTGCCCAACCTGCCTCACAAACTGCAGTGTAACCTGCGACAATAGCGTCTTTACTCTTGATTACTGGTTTTTTTGCTTTTATGGCTGCCAACACTCTTATTACTCTAACCGGCGTCCAGCTTGCGTACGGTCACCACCCCTTGCTGGACCATGCCGATTTTGCGGTTCAGCCTGGCGAGCGTATTGGCCTGATCGGCCGTAACGGTGCTGGAAAATCATCCTTGCTTAAACTCCTGGATGGCCGCACCATGCCTGACGACGGCGAAATCATGCGCCTGGGCGGATTGAAAATCGCCACCGTAGAACAAGAGCCGGATCTCGACGAATCCCTTACCGTTTTCGATACGCTATGCGGCGACATCACCGAAAGCGAAGACTGGCAACGTCCGTCCCGCGTCAACGCCCTGATTGAACAATTGGGCCTGTCTGCCGACGCGCTGGTTGCAGGCCTATCGGGCGGTACTCGCAAACGCGTAGCGCTGGCCCGCGCCCTGGCCGACGAGCCCGACCTGCTGCTGCTGGACGAGCCCACCAACCACCTGGACTTCATTGGCATTGCGTGGCTTGAAAACCTGCTGATCAACGCCCGATGCAGCACCATCATCATCACCCACGACCGCCGCTTCCTGGATGCCGTGGCAACACGTATTGTTGAGCTCGACCGCGGCAAGCTTTTCAGCTTCCCCGGCAATTTCTCGACCTGGCAACAGCGCAAGGCCGAATGGCTCGAAGCTGAAAAACAGCAAAACGCCAAATTCGATAAAGTGCTCGCCCAGGAAGAGGCCTGGATACGCAAAGGCGTGGAAGCCCGCCGCACGCGCAACGAAGGACGGGTACGCCGACTGGAACAATTACGGCGCGACCGAGCATCGCGGCGCGAACGTGTCGGGAATGTCAGCCTGGCCGTCGCAGAAGGCCAGCGCTCCGGCAAGCTGGTTGTGGAACTCGAAAACGTCAGCCATGGCTATGGCGATCGTGTACTGATACGCGATTTCTCAACCACCATCATGCGCAAGGATCGCATCGGTCTTATCGGCCCCAACGGCGCGGGCAAGACCACCCTGCTGAAAATCATCCTGGGCGAATTGAAACCCAACAGCGGCACAGTGCGTCTAGGCACCAACCTGACCGTAGGTTACTTCGACCAGATGCGCGACCAACTGGACGAAAACGCTACGCTTGCCGACACCATCAACCCCGGTAGCGAATGGATAGAAATCGGCGATCAGCGCAAGCATGTCATGAGCTACCTGGAAGACTTCCTGTTCCCACCGGCACGCGCGCACTCGCCAGTGCAAAGCCTGTCGGGCGGAGAGCGGGCGCGGCTGGTCCTAGCCAGGATGTTTGCCCGGCCCACCAACATACTGGTCCTGGACGAACCCACCAACGACCTGGATATCGAAACGCTGGAACTGCTGGAAGACTTGCTGCAAGACTATCCCGGCACCGTGCTGCTGGTCAGCCACGACCGGGCATTCCTGGATAACGTGGTCACCCAGACCTATGCTGCCGAAGAAGACGGGCACTGGCAGGAATACGTGGGCGGCTACGATGAATGGGTAGCGCAACGGCCCGAACAGCCCGATCCAGCCGCAGAAAAAGCCCGTAAAAAAGAAGCCGCCGCGGCGGAACGCGCCAAACCCGCCAAGACGGCCCGCATTACCTCATGGGAACTGCGCGAACTGGAGGGCATTCCAGAAGCCATCGCCCAACTGGAAGCCGAACAAACCCAGCTTGCAGCCAAACTTGCCGATGGCAGCCTATACCGCGATGCGCCCGCCGAAGTGGACACCATCAACGAACAGCTGCATAGCATCGAGCAGCAGTTGAATACGTTGTTCGCACGATGGGAAGTGCTGGAAGAAAAGAAAAACAGCGCTGCTTAAGGCGTTTTTAGCGGCGTTTGCTTATCGCCATATGAACCGAGCCGGATCAAGGCCTACGCCCTGATCCGGCTCGATTCATTTACTTCGGCGCCAGGACTACGGCGCCACCGCCCAGCCCAGGAACTCCCCAGCGGCCAGCGGCACGACGGTACTGTCCGCCATAGGCAACTCTGCCGGGATCTGATAGTTTGCCCGCTGTAAAGTCAGCGTTCCCTGATTGACAGGCAGGCCATAAAAAGCCGGGCCATTCAAGCTAGCGAACGCTTCGAGCTTATCCAGTCTTCCTACTGAGTCAAATGCCGTGGCGTACAGTTCCATGGCGTGCAAGGCTGTGTAGCAGCCTGCGCAACCACAGGCGTGCTCTTTCAGGCCCTTGGGATGAGGCGCGCTGTCTGTGCCCAGGAAAAACCGCCCGACGCCGCTGGTAGCGGCATCCAGCAAGGCCAAACGGTGCTTCTCGCGCTTAAGCACAGGCAGACAGTACCAGTGAGGCCGAATGCCGCCCTGGAAAAGCGCATTGCGGTTGTACAGCAAATGATGAGCAGTGATTGTGGCCGCCACCGGGCCTTGCGCCTCGCGCACATAATCTACACCCTCGCTGCTGGTAAGGTGCTCAAACACGACCTTGAGCTCGGGAAAGGCCTGCCGCAAGGGAATCATGACGCGATCAATGAATACCGCTTCGCGATCGAACAAGTCGATAGCAGGATCCGTTACCTCGCCATGCACCAGCAACGGCATGCCCGACGCCTGCATAGCGTCCAAAGCCGGCGCGCAACGGCCCAGGAGATCGGTGACGCCGGCATCGGAGTTGGTAGTGGCCCCGGCAGGATAAAGCTTGAAGCCATACACGATGCCGGACTCTTTGGCCCTGATCACTTCAGCGGCGGTCGTATTATCGGTGAGATAAAGCGTCATCAGAGGAGTAAAGGCCCCCTCTGCAATACCCGCCTTGGTCAATGCCGCCTGAATCCGGTCGCGATAGGCAACGGCCAGCTCTGTCGTTGTGACGGGAGGCTTCAGATTGGGCATGACGATGGCGCGGGCAAATTGCCGGGCGGTATCGGCAACCACCGAATCCAGCACAGCGCCATCGCGCAAATGAAGATGCCAGTCATCCGGGCGAACAATGGTCAGGGTATCAATAGTGCTTTGCATGCGTATAAAAAATCAGAGAAGACGAATAAGGGATTATCACCCGGATACCAACGGCATGCTGCGCTCTACCAAGCGGCAAAACATAGCGCTGCCGGCGGGAATCACGGCATCGTTGAAGTCGAAGGCGGAATTATGCAACACACAGCCCGATTCAGCACCGCCCTGGCCCAGCCGGAAATAAGCACCCGGGCGACGTTGCAGCATAAAGGAAAAGTCTTCAGACCCCATCGACGGCACAAGGTTGGGCACAACCATATCCGCACCAAACAGCTCGGTTGCCACATCGGCGACAAAAGCGGCATGCTCCGGCGTATTGACTGTGGCGGGAAACAGCCTATGGTATTTCATGTGGATTTTGGCTTTGAAGGCAGCGGCAATCCCATCGACCACTTCTTGCATGCGCTGAATGATCTGCTCTTGCACAACCGGATTGAAGGTACGTACCGTGCCCACCATATGCGCGTCCTTGGGAATCACGTTCATGGCTTGCAAATTACCGGCGGTCACCGCCGCAACCGTTACCACCGCCGAGTCCGGCGCCGGTACGTTGCGCGACACTATCGTTTGCAGCGCGGTAATCAACTGCGCTGCAATCACAACCGGATCGTTGGTTTGATAGGCGTGGGCTCCGTGGCCACCACGCCCCTCGATGTGAATTTCAAAATGGTCGGCAGCCGCCATCATCGGCCCGGGGTTGACCCCTATGACCCCGGGCGGCAAGCCTGGCCAGTTATGCAGCCCGTAGATCGCGTCGCAAGGGAACCGTTCAAACAAGCCATCGTCCAGCATGGCTTTGGCACCACCAAGACCTTCCTCTGCCGGCTGGAAAATAAGCACCACCCTGCCGTTGAAATTACGAGTCTCGGCCAAATAGCGGGCAGCCCCCAGCAACACCGTAGTATGGCCGTCGTGGCCACAGGCATGCATAACCCCTGGGTTGGTCGACGCATACGAGCTGGTGCCCTGCTCGTGAATCGGCAGGGCATCCATATCGGCCCGCAAACCTATGCTAAGACCGGTATCGGCCCGCTTACCATCCAGCACACCTACTACGCCGGTTTTCCCCACGCCGCGATGAACCGTATAGCCCAAGGCCGTCAACGCATTGGCCACCAGTGCCGAAGTACGCACTTCCTGGAAGCCCAGCTCTGGATGGGCATGGATATCCTGGCGAATTGCTGTCAGTTCATCATGGAAAAGACGGATAGATTCAAAGACATTTTTTGCATACATCGCCTGCAGACTCCTGACAAAAACAGCAAATAGCGGATAGGGTGAAAGGACGTAAAACATTACCATATTGCCAGGTGAACCAACAGGCATGATGAAAACGTCGCGCTAAACAAATTCTTCTACATAAATCACTTGGTCTTTAGGGGAAACTCACGTTATGCTGCTGGGGAAATGTTTTTTTTAACTATCAGTTAGGAGCCCTATCTATGGCAACAACCGAGAAACCCGCCCGTAAACCCAATGCGGCGTTCATGAAGCCACTCACACCTAGCGCTACCTTAGCTGCCATTATCGGACCAGAGGCAGTCCCACGCACTGAGGTTACCAAGAAAATCTGGGACTACATCAAAAAACACGATCTGCAAGATCCCGCCAATCGCCGCAACATCAATGCCGACGACAAATTGCGTCCTCTGTTCGGTAAAGAGCAGGTATCAATGTTCGAACTTACCAAACTGGTAAGCGGCCACCTGAAATAAGGTGCTCGGGCATAAAAAAACGCTGGCTGGTAAAAACCAGGCAGCGTTTTTTTATGGGCGTTAGATAAGTTTGTTAGATAAGCTTAATACTCGGCAGCCGGAGACTGGCCCGAGAGAAGCGCCAACCATCCCTTGATAACCCGGTAGACGATCCAGACCAAGGCGATCACACCCGTGATCCAGCCAATAAAAATAAAAGTCGCCAGGCCGCTTAACACCATCCAGAGCAAGCCCCACCAAAAGGTTTTGATCACCCAGTCAAAGTGCTTGGCATACAGCGTACCGGCCGCATCCCCACGCTTCAGGTAGGCCAATACGACTGCAGCAATTGTTGCTATTCCGAAAAAGCCGGCGCTAAGCAAGCCAAGCGCAAAAAGGCCATAAATAAGGTGCGTCAGATTACGCATCGACAAGCCCTTGTCGTCTTCTGGCGGATACGGCTGGGTCATACAAACCTCCGGAGAAACAATATAGAGAGAAACTGACGGCATTGTTGCCGTGCACTATTTTAACCGAGTTGGTAGGCTCCAGTGCCAAGGATGGCCCTTTCACAACGATTTGCAGGCTACGAATCTGTGGCGCAAACAAAAACCCCCAGCTTTTGGGCTGGGGGTTTTCTTACTATAAGAGCCTGACGATGACCTACTTTCACAGACGTACGTCCACTATCATCGGCGCAAAGGCGTTTCACTGTCCTGTTCGGGATGGGAAGGAGTGGGACCACCTCGCTATGGTCGTCAAGCGTAACCGGGTGTCTTTATCGC
>DATJCP010000278.1:0-5261 GCA_035514715.1 Candidimonas sp. | reverse complement strand
AACAGAAAGGCATCCCGTCAAAGATATTTAGCAAGGACTAAACATGAGCAACGGTACCATCGTTCAGTGCATCGGCGCCGTGGTGGATATTCAGTTCCCCCGCGACAGCATTCCAAAAATCTACGACGCGCTCAAGCTCGTCGACGATAGCTCGGCATTCGCTGAAGCCGGCCTGACATTCGAAGTGCAGCAACAGTTGGGCGACGGCGTGGTTCGTACCATTGCCATGGGATCCAGCGACGGCTTGCGCCGCGGCATGGCCGTGGCAAACTCCGGCGCGCCTATCTCGGTGCCTGTCGGTACGGGAACTCTGGGCCGCATCATGGACGTGCTGGGTCGTCCTATCGACGAACGCGGTCCCATCCAAAGCGATGAGTTGCGTTCCATTCACCAAGATGCCCCCAAGTTCGACGAGTTGTCTCCTTCGGTCGAATTGTTGGAAACTGGCATCAAGGTTATTGACTTGGTTTGCCCGTTCGCCAAGGGCGGTAAGGTTGGCCTGTTCGGCGGCGCCGGCGTGGGCAAGACAGTTAACATGCTTGAACTCATCAACAACATCGCCAAAGCGCACAGCGGTTTGTCGGTGTTTGCTGGTGTGGGCGAGCGTACTCGCGAAGGTAACGACTTCTACCACGAAATGGCAGAAGCTGGCGTTATCAAAATGGACAACCTGTCTGAATCGAAGGTTGCCATGGTGTTCGGTCAGATGAACGAGCCTCCCGGCAACCGTCTGCGTGTGGCTCTTTCCGGTCTGACCATGGCCGAGAAGTTCCGCGACGAAGGCCGCGACATTTTGTTCTTCGTTGACAACATCTACCGTTACACGCTGGCCGGAACCGAAGTGTCGGCACTGTTGGGTCGTATGCCTTCCGCCGTGGGCTACCAGCCTACACTGGCTGAAGAAATGGGTAAGTTGCAAGAGCGTATTACATCGACCAAGACTGGTTCGATTACGTCCATCCAGGCCGTTTACGTTCCTGCCGATGACTTGACCGACCCTTCGCCTGCCACGACTTTCCAGCACTTGGACTCCACCGTTGTGTTGTCGCGTGACATCGCCGCATTGGGTATTTACCCAGCTGTCGATCCGCTCGACTCCAGCAGCCGTCAGCTTGATCCTCAAGTGGTCGGCGAAGAGCACTATGCTGTAGCCCGTGGGGTTCAGCAAACGCTGCAACGCTACAAAGAATTGCGTGACATTATCGCCATTCTGGGTATGGACGAACTTTCGCCCGAAGACAAACAAGCAGTGGCGCGCGCTCGCAAGATCCAGCGCTTCCTGTCCCAGCCTTTCCACGTGGCTGAAGTCTTTACCGGTTCGCCTGGCAAGTACGTTCCATTGTCCGAAACGTTGCGCGGCTTTAAAATGATTGTCGACGGCGAATGCGATGCATTGCCCGAGCAGGCTTTCTACATGGTTGGTTCAATCGACGAAGCCTTCGAAAAAGCCAAGAAACTCCAATAAGGATTACACATGGCCTACTTGAATGTTGACGTAGTCAGTGCAGAAGAGTCGATTTTCTCCGGTGAGGCGAAATTCGTGACACTGCCTGGCGAGTCGGGTGAACTGGGCATTTTGCCTGGCCACACGCCGCTTATTTCGCGCATTCGTCCAGGAACGGTCAAGATCGTTCAAGCTGACGGACACGAAGTAAACATTTTCGTGGCCGGCGGCATCCTCGAGATTCAGCCGGGTACGGTTACTGTATTGTCCGATACGGCTATTCGCGCGGAAGATCTTGACGAAGCCAAGGCTGTTGAAGCGCGTAAGCGCGCTGAAGAAGCCTTGCGCAACACCAAGGACAAGGCCGACATAGCAGTCGTCGAAGCCGAACTTGCCATGCTCGCTGCACAAGCTGCAGCAGCACGCAGGCTCAGCCAGATTCGCCGGCACTAGAACAGGCCGCTACGGCGGCGTGTTCCAGCAAGAAGGGCACCCCTCGGGGTGCCCTTCTTGCATGGCAGTGCCGCTTTGTTCATGTATCAGGGCCCTAGGTAATTTCCGACTTAATAGTTCTCCGAATTGTTCCAGCGTTTTCTCTTCATTATTCTTCCTACAGCTTGTAAAAAAAACAGGCCTCACTTTCCGGGAGAACCCAATGAGAGAATATCTGGATTGCGCTATCTTCACGACCACTTGCAGTGAGCAATGGATAGACCAGTGGTTTGATGCTTATACAGGCAGCCGATTGCAGCTGCACAGGCTGGATATCACGGACTCTGGCAGTCTCGGGTCAGTTGGAGCGCTGGCCGCCTCTGCGATGCGATTAAGGCGGTTTGACGCCTGTCTATTGCCGGTGGCCGAGCATAACTTGGCATGGGCTCGTACAGCGTTGGCTGCTGCCAGGGGCATATTGCATACGCCCGTGTTGGCCTTGGTCCGCAATCTGAAGGCTGCGGCGCTCAACGATCTGTGTGCGCTGGGGCTTGCCGATTTCATTCGCGATCCCATGTGCTCTGAAGAACTTAGAGCGCGTATTGAACGCTTACTGGGCAATAGGCGGTATCAAACGGCAGCCAGCAGCTTGCCTTCTAATGTCGGCGAGTCTGCGCCGTGGTACCAGGGTGTTCCTGGCGCCGAAAGCCAAGACGCAATTTGCGCTACTATCCTTGAGCGCAGCGGGCACGAGCTCGAGGCTTTTGCTGTGGCTTCTGCATCGCGCTGCGCAACTTCCAAAGAGTCCTTTCGGGCGGCTAAAAGCAAGGTCATTGAAAGGTTTGAAAGAGCTTATATTACAGCGGCGCTAGGGCGCCATTCGGGCAACATCGCCATGGCGGCGCGTGCGGCCCAAAAGCATAGGCGCGCTTTTTGGGCGCTTATGCAAAAACACGAAATCGATGCGACCCCGTTTCGTTGCGAACCTGCCCCCAATCGCGCCAGAGACGGTTAAAATCGAAGGTCTTAGAATAAGGATAGACGTGACTGCACCTATTTTGAAAAATGATATCTTCCTGCGTTCGCTTATGCGCGAGCCAGTTCCCTATACTCCGCTTTGGCTGATGCGCCAGGCAGGACGCTATCTGCCCGAGTACAACGAAACTCGGGCACGAGCCGGGTCTTTTCTCGCCTTGGCGCAAAATCGCGAGTATGCCTGCGAAGTCACTTTGCAACCCTTGCAGCGTTTCGACCTGGATGCGGCTATTCTGTTTTCCGACATCCTGACCATTCCGCATGCCATGGGGCTGGGGTTGGATTTCCTTGCCGGCGAAGGCCCCAAGTTTGCGCATCCCCTTCGCACTGAAGATGATGTCAAAAAGCTGGCTGTGCCAGATATGTCCAAACTGCAGTATGTATTCGATGCGGTTTCGCTTATCCGCAAAGAGCTCGATGGCAAGGTGCCCTTGATCGGTTTCGCCGGTAGTCCCTGGACAGTGGGCTGCTATATGGTCGAAGGGCAGGGCTCCAGCGATTACCGCCTGATTAAAACCATGCTGTACAGCCGTCCTGATCTTCTGCATCGCATCCTTGAAGTCAATGCCCAGGCAACACTCGAATACCTGAATGCACAGATTCAGGCTGGCGCGCAGGCAGTCATGATTTTCGATAGCTGGGGCGGTGTATTGGCCGATGGGCTATTCCAGGAATTTTCGCTGAATTACACTCGCAAGGTTGTGCAAGGCCTTATTCGCGAGCATGAAGGGCGTGTTGTGCCTTCCATCGTGTTCACCAAGGGTGGTGCGCAATGGATAGAACAGATCGCAGCTTGCGGCTGTGACGCGGTGGGTCTGGACTGGACGGCTAACTTGGCACAAGTCAGGCAACGTATCGGCGATTCTGTTGCACTGCAAGGTAACCTGGATCCTATGGCGTTATTCGGTGGCGACGCAGCTATTCGCACCGAAGCCAGACGGGTCATCGATGACTTCGGTCAGGTCAAAAAAGGCGGCCACGTCTTTAATCTAGGCCATGGTATCTCTCGTTTTACTCCACCGGAAGCCGTGTCTGTGCTGGTTGACGAAGTCCATACGTATAGTCGCTCCAAGCACCAGCCTTAAGTAAATCAAGGGGGGATACCCCTTGATTTGCCGCTATCTCCACAAGGTTGTGCACAATTTACTGTGCTGTGCACAATCAACTCTTATAGATCAGTTGTTTTTTAGGTTGCGATTGTAAGTCGTTGTTTTGTATGGTCATGTTCTCTGTTTTAGCGTGGCCATGGAAAAAATTACTTGTCACCTCATTGACATTTCCTGAGTTGTTCTTCAGATTCTCCCCAAAGTTATCCACAGGCAAGGTGGCGGAGCCTTGAAACTCCCTAACCACCAGCCCTTTAAGCGTTCAGCAAGAATTCACTTCAAGTATTAATGCCAGATATCAGTCCTGTCCCGTCTGCTTCCAGTTTCTGTCCCGCCGTAGCGGAGCAGGCAGCTTTCTGGATACGGGTCGCGCTCGATGTGCCCATTCTGGATGTGTTCGATTACCGCTCTTTGGTTTTTGTGGCGGTAGGAACCCGGGTTATCGTTCCTTTTGGTAGCCGCAAGTTGGTGGGGATCGTTGTTGCAACCCCAGAACAGCCCGCCATAGCGCCCGAGCAGATCAAGGATGTCGACCAGATATTGGACGATACGCCGCCCATGGCGCCCGACTGGTTGCGCATGGCGTCTTTTGCCGCGCAGTATTACCAAAGGCCGATAGGCGAGGTCATGCTGCCGGCATTGCCCCCCAGTCTGCGCAAGGTGGCGGCCTATCAAGGCAAGCGTTCGGCTGGCGGGCCGGTGCAGCGCTTGGACCGGCGTAAGAAGACTGCGGCAAAAGACGCCCAGGCCGACGAGGCGCCCGCGCTGAACCCCGAGCAGGCTGCCGCGGCGGATGCCATAGCCGCTTTGCAGGACCACAAAACAATTTTGCTGCACGGGGTGACTGGCAGCGGCAAGACCGAGGTGTATCTGCATGCCGCCAAGGCGGCGCTGGCGCGTGGGCGCCAAGTGTTGTTTCTGGTGCCTGAGATCAACCTTACGCCGCAACTAGAGCAGTCATTGAGGGCAAGGCTGGCAGGCGCCACTGGCCAGGAGGCCTTGGCAGTGATGCACAGCGGGCTGGCCGATGGCGAGCGGCTGCAGGCCTGGCTAAGTGTCCAGCGCGGTACGGCGCGCATCCTGTTGGGAACACGGCTTGCCATTTTCGCGCCTATGCCGGATCTGGGGCTGATTATTGTCGATGAAGAGCACGACACCTCGTATAAGCAGCAAGATGGCTTGCGCTATTCGGCCCGCGATCTTGCTGTGTGGCGCGGACGCGATCGCAACGTGCCGGTTGTCCT
>DATJCP010000277.1:0-10686 GCA_035514715.1 Candidimonas sp. | reverse complement strand
AATGTTTTTCGGTAATCTTCATCAAGACTGGAGCGAATTCGTATTATCCGAACTCGGCCTGCTTACCTACGAAAAAGTCATTTTCTCTACTTCTTCGCGTGCCTTCCAGTCCCGTGAGGACATTGATGCCTATTTGCATCTACACCGTTGCAAAGAACGGCTGACAGCCAGCATAGCAACAGACAATACCGTTGAATTGACCGATATCCGACACGCCGTTGGCCGCCGCCACGAAAGTGAATGGCTGGAAAGCAGGCGCGGAAAATTGCTTTTCCAGCTGGGCCAACGTCACGAACGTCTGGGTATGTGGTCGGACGCGCTCACCTGCTATCAAGATAGCGACTATCCGGGCGCGCGTGAGCGCCGCATACGGGTTCTTGAACGGGAACACCGCTACGACGCGGCGTTACAGCTTGCACTAGCGGCCCTGCAATCTCCGGAAAACGAAGCTGAACATCAAATACTATTGCGTATGATGCCCCGCTTGTTGCGCCATGTTGGTATCGCGTCGACAGCACGCCAGGCGGCTATCAAGCTACCGAAAATTCAATTGAGCTTGCCCGCATTGGCCAGCGGCATGCGAGTCGAGGAACAGGCCCGCCAGTATCTTCAACAACCTCAGGCGCCGGTTTTCTATGTAGAGAACACACTCATTAACGCCTTGTTCGGGCTTTTGTGCTGGGACGCCATCTTTACCCCCGTACCGGGGGCTTTCTTTCACCCTTTCCAGCAAGGGCCCGCCGACCTGTTGCATGCCAATTTCTACATTCGCCGCCACGAGCAATTCGCAGCTTGTCTGGAGCAATTGGCATCGCAACAATACAAGCAGACCATTCTAAGGAATTTCTCCAGCAAAGCAGGGATTCAATCCACCTTTGTCGCCTGGGACTGGATCAGCACTGAAATACTTAGCACAGCCCTGGCCTGCATACCGGCCCACCATCTGAAGATAAGCTTTGAGCGCCTGACACAAGACCTGCGCAATAACCGGTCCGGCTTGCCTGACCTTATCCAGTTCTGGCCCGCCGAGCAGCGCTACTGCATGATAGAAGTCAAAGGGCCGGGCGACCGGTTGCAAGACAACCAAGTCCGCTGGCTCGACTACTGCCATGCCCACCATATGCCAGTAGCCGTCTGTTATGTGCAGCACGAGCCGCTTGCCGTTCCATGAAGTACAGTATCGCGGTACGCGCATTATGTGAATTCACCGCCAAGTGCGGCGACCTGGACTTACGCTTTACCCCATCGCCGACGGCGCAGGAGGGCATTGCAGGCCACGCCGCCGTCAGAGGCAAACGGTCAACGGCTTACCAGGCGGAAGTCAGCCTGGCCGGAGAATATCGCAACTTGCTGGTACGCGGGCGTGCCGACGGTTACGACCCCGGCTTGAATCAGCTGGAAGAAATCAAGACCTTTCGCGGCGAGCTTGACGCCATGCCGGCCAACCATCGCGCTCTACACTGGGCCCAAGCCAAGATCTACGCCCATTTGCTATGCCAGCAACGGGACTTGCAAGAAATCCGTGTTGCGCTGGTGTACTACGATATTGTCCAACGCAGGGAAACAGCCCTGCACCAAACCTGCACTGCCGCCGACCTGGAACGCTATTTCCACCAACAATGCGATCTTTTCATTGCATGGGCCGAACAGGAGCTGCGCCATCGGGCGCAACGCGATGCTGCGTTGGAAGCATGGTCTTTCCCACATGCCTCCTTTCGCCGAGGGCAAAGACAATTATCCGAAACCGTCTATAAAGCGGCCAGGCAAAACCGTTGCCTAATGGCCCAGGCGCCAACCGGCATAGGAAAAACCGTGGGGACCTTGTTTCCCCTGCTAAAGGCCTGCCCACGCACCGGCCTGGATAAAGTGTTTTTCCTGACAGCCAAAACCTCGGGCCGGCAACTGGCGTTGGATGCGCTGGCAACGCTGGAAAACGGGCAAGCCGGAGCCCCGGGCAAGGCTCTGCGAGTACTGGAGCTGACTGCCAAAGAAAAGACATGCGAATATCCGGGACAAGCATGCAATGGCGCCTCCTGTCCCCTGGCGCAAGGCTTCTACGATCGTCTACCCGCAGCGCGACAATCAGCGGCAAACGCGGGAACCATGGACAAAAGCAGTCTACGAAAAATCGCATTGCAGCATCAGGTTTGTCCCTATTGGCTGGGGCAAGAAATGGCGCTGTGGAGCGACATCGTTGTCGCCGACTACAACTATTTCTTTGATATATCAGCCCTGTTGCACAGTCTGGCAACGAGTAACCAGTGGCAAATTGGCGTGTTGGTGGACGAAGCCCACAACTTGCTGGAACGGGCTCGAAAAATGTATAGCGCTGAACTCGGTGAATACGACCTGCAGACGCTGCAGCAATCGGCGCCAGCGATACTGAAAAAGGCCTTGGCCAGTCTGGCGCGTTGCTGGCGCGATCTGTATCGGGACCAAGTTACGGCTTTTCAGGCCTACGACGACATCCCCTTCAAGTTCCAGGCTGCCCTGTTGCGTGCAAGCAGTGCAATAACGGACTACCTTGCCACGCACGCGCAAAATACCGACAGCGCACTTGAGCGTTTTCATTTCGATACTTTGCATTTTCTACATTTGTGCGAAGTCTTCGCCCCGCATTCCGTATTTGATATCAACCTGCGGTCCAACAAGCCCGGCGGCTCCGTGCTCTGCCTGCGCAACCAGATTCCAGCCCCTTTCCTGGAGCCGCGTTTTGCCGCCAGCCATACTACTACCCTATTTTCAGCCACGCTTAGCCCGTGGACGTTTTACCGCGATACGCTAGGGCTGCCGGAAAACACCGCCTGGGTAGACGTGGAATCGCCCTTCGAAGCCGAACAATTGCAAGTACACATTATCCGGAAGATATCTACACGCTACCAGCACCGCGCCCGCTCGTTGGCGCCGATCGCACAGCTTATGGCCCAGCAATATCTTGCACAGCCCGGCAACTACCTCAGCTATTTCAGCAGCTTCGAATACCTGCGGCAAGCTGCCGATGAATTCACCCGATGCTTTCCGCATATACCCGTTTGGGAGCAAGTGCGCAGCATGGACGAAACCGCCCAAGAACAATTTCTGGCCCGTTTTACCGCCAACGGCACAGGCATAGGCTTTGCCGTACTGGGTGGGGCTTTTGCGGAAGGTATCGACTTGCCGGGCCAACAGCTGATAGGCGCATTTGTATCAACCTTGGGCTTGCCCCAAATCAATCCCGTCAACGAACGCCTGAGGCTCAGCATGAATGCCGCTTTCGGCGAACGCTGCGGATACGATTACACCTACCTTTACCCCGGAATCCGCAAGGTGGTTCAGGCGGCAGGGCGAGTAATACGCACCAGTGCAGATCGCGGTGTGGTTTACCTGATCGACGACCGTTATGCCCAGCCCCACATACGAGAACTATTGCCCGTCTGGTGGCAGGTTAGTTGCGCCTGATGCCCTAGAAAACCACCGCCGCTTTCCCTTATTGCCAATGTGGTTCTAAGCCGTATTTGGCGCCCTGCTACCTATAATAAATACGTCCATTCACGTACCCATCAACGTGTTTCATAGGCATCCAATACAAGGAATTCATTGTGGCAAGCGATACACCCATCCCCGTACTCTCACAACACGTCTACCCCTTCGATGCACGCGGCGTAGCCAAGCGTTTTCGCCATGCGGCAATCTTCGGCGCCCTGGCAGCCTTGCAGCCGGGCGAAACCATGCGTTTCTGCAATGACCACGATCCATTGCCATTGCTGCAGCAACTGCAAGGCCACTTTGGCGACAATATCAAAATTGACTACATAACGCGCCAGCCCGGCGAAATCGTGATCGATTTCCACGTGCTTGCCTAGGCATCAAGGCAACGACTCCAACAAAGCTTTTAGTCTACATATCTACAATGTAGATTCATAAGAAACAACAAAAACTGTTTTTAATTTATTTGATACCGGCTCAGGCCGGTATTTTTTTCGCCCGCTTAATCCAGATCAAGCATTCGTCGATTCGTGGCAATCCAGCCTTGACCACACTACATATAGTATTTAATCTTCGTTTCAACACAACATATAGTAAATACGGAGTTTACATGCCTCAGATCGACGTCGCGTCATCCATTAACGAATACTTGGATCAGATGGATTGGCGCGTCAATGCCAACGCCAATCAGGGCTACTCTCTGGGCGGCCTGATACTGAACGTATCGGGCAAAGTCATCGCCAATTACTGGCTTAGCCATGTCTACCCGGCAGCTGTCGGCCAGGCCCACCGCGATGCCGATCTGCACATCCACGATCTGGACATGCTTTCAGGCTACTGCGCCGGCTGGTCGCTGCGCACACTACTGAATGAAGGTTTGAATGGCGTACCTGGAAAAATAGAATCCAGCCCGCCCAAGCATATGTCCAGCGCCGTGGGCCAGATCGTCAATTTCCTGGGCACCTTGCAAAATGAATGGGCCGGCGCCCAGGCTTTCAGCTCATTCGACACCTACATGGCGCCCTTCATCCGCCAAGACCGGCTCAGCTATGCGGAAGTGAAGCAGTACATACAGGAACTGATCTACAACCTGAACGTACCCTCGCGCTGGGGCACGCAAACGCCCTTTACCAACCTCACGTTCGACTGGGTTTGCCCGGAAGACCTGCGCGAACAGGTACCGCTGATAGGTGGCCAGGAAACTTCGTTTACCTACGGCGAGCTTCAGGTCGAAATGGACATGATCAACCGCGCCTACATCGAAATCATGATGGCTGGCGACGCCAAGGGCCGGGTATTTACCTTCCCCATTCCCACCTACAACATCACCGATGATTTCGACTGGCATAGCCCCAACGCCGAACTGCTGTTTGAAATGACCGCCCGCTACGGCCTGCCCTATTTCCAAAACTTCATCAATTCGGAACTCAAGCCCAACATGATCCGGTCAATGTGCTGCCGCTTGCAGTTGGACCTGCGCGAATTGCTCAAGCGCGGCAACGGCCTGTTTGGTTCGGCCGAGCAAACCGGATCCCTGGGTGTAGTCACTATCAACTGCGCCCGGCTAGGCTATGTACATGCCAGCGATGAATCTGCCTTGCTAAGCCGTTTGGACGAACTGCTTGAACTGGGCAAAACCAGCCTGGAAATCAAGCGGGAAGTCATACAGCGGCATATGGACAATGGCCTGTTCCCCTATACCAAGCGCTATCTTGGCACCTTGCGCAACCATTTCTCCACCCTGGGGGTAAACGGCGTCAACGAAATGATACGCAACTTCACCCACGGCAAACACGACATCACCACATCCTGGGGCTACGATTTTGCCGTTCGGCTGCTAGATCATGTACGCGCGCGCATGCTGGCTTTCCAGGAAGAAACCGGCCACATGTACAACCTGGAGGCCACGCCCGCCGAAGGGACCACCTATCGCTTCGCCAAGGAAGACCGCAAGCGCTACCCCGATATCCTGCAGGCCGGCACGGCGCAAATGCCCTACTACACAAACTCATCGCAACTGCCGGTAGGCTTTACCGACGACCCCTTCGAAGCCCTGGAACGCCAGGACGACTTACAGCGCAAATACACCGGCGGCACGGTGTTGCACTTGTACATGACCGAACCGCTATCCACCACCGATGCCTGCCGCAACCTGGTCAAGCGGGCATTAAGCCGCTTCAAACTGCCTTACATCACCATTACCCCAACCTTCTCCATCTGCCCTGTGCATGGCTACCTGGGCGGCAGCCACAAGTTCTGCCCGAAATGCGATGACGAAATCATCACCCGCAAGGCTGCGGCAGCGGCGGCCGAACCACTAACGATGGCTTAGGCATTCGGTAATCACTCTAGTTATTTTTTACTCAACCTTTTTTTAACGACAGTCACTTTTTACCCAACTCACGGAGAAATCACCATGAACACTCAAAAACACCTGCAACCCACCCAAACCGCCATCACACTATCTGATGACGAGCGCCAGCCTTGCGAAATATGGACACGCGTCATGGGCTACCACCGCCCCATGTCATCGTTCAATATCGGTAAAAAAGGCGAGTTCCACGAGCGTAAATACTTCACCGAACAAGGTGCCCGGCTTGCTGCCTGATATCGCTACTCGGCGCCCGCAAAATCTTGCCGCCGGGCGCCGGCGCGTGCTGAAAGTGGGCGGCGTCACGCCGTTCACCGCCACCGACTACCCCGGCCTTTTGTCGGCCGCGGTATTCGTGCAAGGCTGCCCTTGGCGCTGCGGCTACTGCCACAACCCGCATCTGCAAGAACGCACCCGCGACAGCCCTATCGCTTGGGATGACGTGCTAAGTCTGCTGGAAAGGCGAATGGGTCTGATCGACGCAGTGGTGTTTAGTGGCGGAGAACCCACCATGGACCCGTGTTTGGCTGACGCCATCAGGCAAGTTCGCGCCATGGGCTTCAAAATCGGCATGCATAGTGGGGGAACACACCCGCAGCGGCTGGAAAGCATACTGCCGCTGCTTGACTGGATAGGCTTGGATATCAAAGCGAATTTTGCCGACTATGCAAACATCACAAAAATAGCCGGCAGCGGGGATCCTGCCTTAAACAGCCTGAAAGCCGTGCTGGCCAGCGGGGTGGATTATGAATGCCGCAGCACCGCCCACCCCGCTTTGCTGTCTGAAACGCAACTATTGCAGCTGGCCCACACCCTGGCGGGCATGGGCGTAAAAACCTATGCCTTGCAAGTATTTCGCATGCAAGGCTGTAGCGACCCAGTCTTGAACAACAGCATGACGGGCAATTACCCAAGCCCTAGCCTTGTGGAACAGATAGGCAAGCTATTCCCCCGCTTTACCCTACGCCGCGAGTGACGCTTCGCGTTGGCCCAGCAAACAACGATAGACCAGGCCACCTATGATGCCGCCAACAATAGGCGCCAACCAAAACAGCCACAATTGGTCTACCGCCCAGCTACCCTGGAACAAGGCCACCCCGGTCGAACGCGCCGGATTCACCGACGTGTTCGTAACCGGTATGCTGATCAAGTGGATCAAAGTCAGCGCCAAGCCAATGGCAATACCGGCAAAACCCACTGGCGCACGCTTGTCGGTCGCCCCCATGATGATGAAAATGAAAAACCCGGTCATGACCAGTTCGCAGACCAGCGCAGCCGTCAAAGCATAACCGCCAGGCGAATGTGCGCCGAAGCCATTTGACGCAAAGCCGGCGCTTGCATCGAAGCCCGCCTTGCCACTGGCGATCAGGTACAGCACGCCCCCCGCCAGAATCGCACCCAACACTTGCGCCACCACATAAGGCACCAGGTCTTTAAGCGGAAACCGTCCACCGGCGACCAAACCGAAAGTCACGGCGGGGTTGATGTGGCAGCCCGAAATATGGCCGATTGCATAGCACATGGTCAGCAAGGTCAGGCCGAACGCCAGCGCCACACCGGCAAAACCGATGCCAAGCTCGGGAAAACCTGCCGCCAAGACGGCGCTGCCGCAACCACCCATAACCAGCCAGAAAGTACCAAAAAACTCAGCCGTACAGCGTTTCCCCAGTCCCATGAGATTTCCCCTTTGATTGACCCGACAAGGAATTCTATGCTCAAGCTGTTGCTTTTACTGTCAAGCATTGAAAAGGCCCGCGTTGACGGGCCGTTAATAATGATGTTTGTTATAGCAAAGCTGATGACGGACGACTACCGCTATACGAATTAATCCGACTATGCTTACTTCCTGGCGCTGGCCACACGGCCGAACAAACGGCTAGGGACAAAATTGCTGGGCGAAAACACCGACAAATCAATGCTATCGAGCGTGTTTTTTACTAGCAACCCTAATTCCGTATCGCCTTCCATGACCAGGCGTCGGCTGAAAAACAAGGTATCGGGATCTTCCTTGCGCTGCGCCAACAGAAAGAAATCGTGGGCGCTGGCACGTATCGTCAGGGCAATATCGCCCTCGTGCCTGGCGGCTGAAAACGCCCCATCGCGCCAGATGAAATCAAACCCTACGCCAGCGTCTTGCACTTGGATGCGCAGCTTGCGGCCATCCAGCAAACGTAGCGTATCGGGCGGCAAATGCTTGGCCAGCGCCAGATTCAGGCCGGCAACAAACAGCACCGAACCAGGATAGGCAGGCAGGCGGGACAAGATTTTTCCAAGTGGCGATGGTAACTGATAGGACGCGGGACTCATTGACAACTCCTTAAGACCCATGCTTCAAGCAACATAGGACACAACCGTAAAATAATGGCAGGCGCTTCCGCCTAGCACGAACAAATGCCATACCCCATGGGCATGGCGCCATTTTTCGTCGAATACGTAAAAAACAATGCCTACGGTGTAGACCAGACCACCCGCGGCCAGCCACAAAAAGCCTTCCCAACCAAGGGCTTCGATAAGGGGAACCGCGGCAATCACCGCCAACCACCCCATCACGACATAAATGAATAGGGAAAGCAGGCGCTGCCCCTTGGCCAGCCAGATCTCCTGGACAATGCCGAACACGGCCAGCCCCCAAACGGAACCGAATAAAGTCCAGCCCCAGGCGCCGCGTAAACTAACCAGGGCAAAAGGCGTGTAGCTACCCGCGATCAATAAATAAATAGCGCAGTGGTCGAACTTGCACCAGATTTTTTTTGCCCGGCCGCGCAGGCTGTGGTAGAGCGTGGAAGACAAATACAAGGCCAACAACATGGCCCCGTATACGCTAAAACTTACGATCTTCCAGGGGTCGCCCAGGCGCGCCGCCAGGATTACCAGCGCCACTGCCCCGACCACTGCCAGAGCGGCTCCTGCCAAGTGGCTGATGCTATTGAACCGCTCTCCGTAGTACATAGGCTTGCTTCCTGGTTACGCCATTTGCAATTCCAGCCCAGGCTTGCCATGCCAATAGCCGTTACAGGCGTCGGCCGGCATCAATGGCTGCAACTGGTCGAAAGCATCGTTTGGATCCAGCCGTTCGTTGATCACTCCGTAGAATAGATCTACGACATTCGCCATGTATTGCGATTGCGGACTGATGCGTACGACATCGACGTTCATGTCTCGCATAGTGCTTAATTCATGCAGCAAGGTATAGACCAATGCAGATTGAGTTTGCGTACCGTTAAGCACCAGGAAGGGCTGGCTTTCGCGCGTTTCCAGCAACAGGCCATCGGGGTGGTCCATGCACACGTATTGGCAATTGTCTTTAGGTATATTCCGGTTGCGCGCGGTAAAACAGCGCGCCGAAAAAGCCAGCGGCATGCGCCCATAGGCAAACACTTCCGTTTCCATGCCTGCCGGGCGGCCCTGCTGCAATTGGGCCAAGCCTTCGCGCCCCATTTCCAGCGGCATTACCCAACGCTGGGCGCCCAGGCCAGCCAGAAGGTCTAGCGTGGGTGCGCTGTATACATTCAGGTAAGGGCCCGCAATAAATGGCGAGCCTTCCAGGCAATGTACCGCACCCATATCGTTGGCCTCGACAGTGTAGCGGCCGTTATCGACGATTTTGCGCAATGCGGTCATGTCAGTGCTGGACTCAAGCAATACCTGGGTGGACAACACCACTTGCTTGCCGGCCGCCGCCAACATATCGGCTATTTCCAGCCAATCGGGCAGCCGCAGTTCACGGCGGCGCGAACAAACGGTTTCACCCAAGTACACGATATCCACCGGCATATGAGCCATGGTTTCATAAAACTGCATCATGGCCACGCGCGACCAGTAATATTGGACGGGTCCCAAAGCGATTTTCACAATAGTGCCTCCGGCAATCTGTTGCCTGTTCCTGTTGAACCAAGCGATAACATCTGTTTTATTTCCATGGGCGGTGATACGCCCCCAAGGTGTGCTGCTGCCCTTCCGCCACGTTATTCAATTCGGACATCCAACCGGGCTTGACGGAATAGCGCTGCTGGCTGGCCATGCATTGATCCAGTGCATCGCGCCATACACGGGTAACCTGGGTAACGTAAGCCGGGCTGCGTTGCCGCCCTTCTATCTTGATGGCGCGTACGCCCATTTGCATCAGCTTGGGCAGGAGTTCGAGGGTATTCAGGCTGGTGGGCTCTTCGAGGGCGTAGTAATTTTCACCAGCCACATCGAAGCGCCCCTTGCACAGAGTAGGATAGCCCGCGTTTTCGCCATCGGCGTAGCGGTCGATAAGGACGCCGTTCAAGCGCGATTCCAGCCCTTCAGGGGTAGGCTGCCAGCGCACCGACTTGGCGGGCGAACATACGCCGTGCGTGTTGGGGGATTCCCCCGTTGCGTAGGAAGACAAGGCACAACGCCCTTCCACCATGACGCACAGGCTGCCAAAACCGAAGACCTCGATTTCAACTGGTGTTTTCTCGGTGACTTGTTCGACTTGCGCCAGGGACAGCACGCGCGGCAATACAGCGCGCACGACACCGAAATGCTCGCGATAGAAATTGATGGCTTCGTGATTGGTGGCCGAACCCTGCACCGACAAATGTAGGCGCAACTGGGGATAATGCTGGCTGGCGTACTGCATGAGGCCTGGATCGGCCACGATCATGGCGTCTATGCCCGAGTCGGCTGCGCGATCGACCGCTTCGCGCCACAAGCGCCAACCGGCTGGTTGCGCATACGTGTTCAGGGCCAGGAAAACCTTGCGGCCATTGGCGTGTGCGTAGCGTATGCCTTCATTGATCGCCGCTTCGTCGAAATTCAGGCCGGCGAAATTTCGGGCGTTGGTCGCATCGCGAAAGCCCAGATAAACACAATCGGCACCA
>DATJCP010000276.1:0-7398 GCA_035514715.1 Candidimonas sp. | reverse complement strand
TAGCCGTCGGGCAAGGGGGCATAGCTCCATACCGTCGCCAGCGATAGCAGCAATACGCCCAGATGCGGCGACAGGACCAGCAGCAGGACCAAGGCTATCCAGCCATAGGCCAGTACTGTCTGCGTCTTGTTGAGTGTGCGCTGTTGCAGCGAGTTGCCGCCCTTTTGCAGGGTGGAATAATCTTTGCCTTTCAGCGCCTTGGCCGATAGCCAGAGCGCCAGGATGGAAAACCCTATCATGATGACGCTAATAACGTAGCCCAGCGGGTCGTCTATACCCACCTGGGTGATACGCAAGTAGGCCTGCGGCGCCAGCATATTGGTGATGCCCAGCACTAGGGGCGTGCCCAGGTCGTCGAACACCTTTACGAAAACCAGCGAGGCGCCGGCGATATAGCCGGGCAGCGCCAACGGAAAGATAACGCGGCGGAACAATCGCCAGCCTTTTGCGCCCAGGTTCATCGCCGCTTCCTCCATGGCGCCGTCGATGTTGCGCAGGGCCACGGTCAGGTTCATCAGGATGAATGGGAAGTAATGGATGGACTCGACAAAGATAATGCCATTGAGCCCGTCCATGATGGGCAGCGTGATGCCGAACCAGTCGTCCAGCAGCAGGTTCATGCTGCCGGCCCGGCCGAACAGCAGCTGCATGGCAACGGCGCCTACGAAGGGAGGCATGATCAGCGGTAGGACACCCAGTGTCTGGATGATCAGAGCGCCCCTGAAGCGAAAGCGTATGGTCAGATAAGCCAGTGGAATGGCGATGATGGACGCGAAGGCGGTGGCGGCTATCGCGACATACAGGCTGTTGATGAAGGATTCCTTCAACAGCGTCTGATGAAAAAAGGCGCCAAAATGGCCTAGGGTGAAGCTGCCGTCCGCGTTGACGAAAGCGCTATAGAAAACGCTGCCAACCGGGATAATCAGAAAGGCGGCTAGAAACGTCAGCACAAGCAGTGCTACAAGCACGAAACCGGATGGGAGTCGTGATCGGAAAATAGTGGTCATGAAGGCCTCGGAATATGCCGGGTGCAGTCGTTGCTATAAAAAAACAACCGAAGCCCAGGGCGCCTGGCAAGCAGCCCTGGGCCTGGATTAACTACAGTGCGGCAGCTTCTTTTGCCAATGCCTGGGCTTTTTCATAATTCGCCTTGGCCTGGCTGTTCCAGTCACCCTGGATCTTTGACAGCTTTTGGCTGATGTCGGCGTCTTTCTTATTGCCCTTGAAAACGGCAAGCAGTTCGGGCGCTTGCGCTTGTTTCAGATCCAGCAGCGGGGACCAGGCCAGTTTCTTCGCTTCGGCAAGCAGCTTGGCTGCTTTATCGCTGGGGGCGGCGCCAAGCTTGGCTTCGGCGTCGTAGATGGCCTTGGTTGCCTGCTGCAAATCAGCATGACGGAAGGTGATGGTCTGGTCGAACAGCGACTGGACAATGTAGTAGCGGTTTTGCGAAAGGTCTACGTCGAACTGCACTTTGCTGCGCTTGGCGATTTCACCAGGATCGGGATAGCCCTGCGGGATATTGCTGAGGTTTTTGTAGGGCAGGACGGGGAGCCTGGATATCTCAGGCTTGAGCAGCAGTTCCTGGCCTTCTTTGCTAAGTGTGTAGGCAATGAATTTCTTGCCTTCCGCAGTGTTCTTTGCGCCGGCAATCAGCGCAATGTTGGCGGGCACGATAGCGGTTTCTTCGGGGTATACGAATTCAACCGGAAATTTGGAATACTTGCTGGACAGACCGAAAAAGTCGATGACAGGTCCGGCGCCGAACTGGCCGTTGTTGATGCCATCGGGTACGCCAAAGGAACGATCGGTAATGGCCGCGCTATTGCCCGACATGCGGATCAGCGTGTTCCAGCCTTTGTCCCAGCCTTCGCCCTGCAAGATGGTTTCGACGGTCAGGTGCATGGTGCCAGAACGGGATGGCGAAGTCGTGCCGACGTTGCCGAACCATTCCGGCTTGAGCAGATCGGTCCAGGTGGTTGGCGCCGCCAGTTTTTTAGCCTTGATCAGACGGGTGTTGTACATAATGCCGTAGCCGGCCAAGGCCTGGCCCATGAACATCCCGCTGGGGTCATTGATAGGAAAGCTGCCTATTTTGTCGGGCACATCGGGGTTGGCGATATCGCCCGCTTTTTCCAGCAGGTTGGCTTGGGCCAAGACCTCGAATGCGTCCGGTGCGCTGGCCCAGAACACTTCAGGGCGTTTCCCTGCATCGGTTTCTTTTACATAAGCGATGCCCGATACGGTGTTCTTGTTGAGGATTTCCAGTTTGATGTCGGGGTTGGCTTTCTCGAATGCCGACTTGTATGCCTGCGTCAACTCTTTGGGGAAAGAGGTGATCACAGTGACAGTTCCGGCCAACGCTGGCGCGCTGGCGGCCAGCAGTATGGCGGCAAATAAAGGTTTTAGTTTTTTATCCATTTTCGTCTCCCTTGTTTTGGTGAATGTTTGCAACATAGGCAATGGTCCAGGTCTCGTCCAATCAATTTTTTTAATGCGAACGATAAGCCCTAGGTGCGAGGCTTGTTGTACTTGGGGTAAACGCTAGCTTCAGGAGGCTGTTCTCTATCGCTAATTCTTGCCGCCCGGTACGTGATGATCGTACACTCTTGCCACTCTAAAACAGCTAATACTTAAGAAAGGCCCCCATTTCATGTCGAACTCTTATTTTCCTCGCTGGCGCAAGGTGCAAGGCGGCGCTCAGGCCGTTGTCCAGCCTGATGAGTGCCTGTCCTGGCCCCAGAATATTGCCATGGGCGCGCAGCACGTGGTGGCGATGTTCGGCTCTACTATTCTTGCTCCGTTGCTAATGGGGTTTGACGCGAACGTGGCTATCCTGATGTCCGGTGTGGGGACATTGGTCTTTTTTCTTTTTGTGCGCGGACGAGTACCTAGCTACCTGGGCTCAAGCTTTGCCTTTATCGGTGGAGTGATCGCGGTGACAGGCTATGCCGGCTCGGGGCCCAACCTCAATATTGGCGTTGCTTTGGGGGCCATCATTATTTGCGGCCTGGTTTACACGCTGATTGGTCTTCTGGTCTGGCTGATGAATGTCAGGTCGGGGGGCGCCGCGGAATGGATCAATCAATGGATGCCGCCAGTGGTCACAGGCGCCATTGTGGCGGTGATAGGCTTGAATCTTGCTCCTATTGCGGCCAAAGGCGCAATGGGCGGGTCGACGTTTGAGGCATTGATGGCGTTGATGACGGTATTGTGCGTGGGCGGCATCGCCGTCTACACACGCGGTACTGTGCAACGGTTGCTGATACTGGTCGGCTTGTTGTTGGCTTGCGTGGTGTACGCCTTGTTTGCCAACGTGCTGGGTTTTGGCAAAGCCATTGACTTCAGTGGCGTGGCGAACGCCGCGTGGCTGGGCCTGCCGCACTTTGCAGCGCCCGTGTTCCAGTTCCATGCTATCAGTGTCATTGCGCCTGTTGCGATCATATTGGTGGCAGAGAACCTGGGCCATATCAAGGCTGTCAGCGCGATGACCGGCAAGAATCTGGATGTCTACCTGGGCCGGGCTTTTGTGGGTGATGGCGTGGCAACCATGTTGTCCGGCGCGGTAGGCGGCACGGGCGTGACCACGTACGCCGAAAACATCGGCGTCATGACTGTAACCCGCATCTATTCCACATTGGTATTCGTTGTGGCTGCCTTGATTGCGATACTGCTGGGCTTTTCGCCCAAGTTCGGTGCTTTGATTCAGACCATACCCGGCCCCGTGTTGGGCGGCATGTCCATTGTGGTATTTGGGCTGATTGCCGTCGCCGGTGCGCGCATCTGGGTCGTGAACCAGGTCGACTTTAGCGATAACCGTAACCTGATCGTTGCAGCCGTTACCTTGATATTGGGTGCAGGCAATTTTTCGTTGCAATTCGGTTCCTTCAGGCTTGACGGCATCGGTACGGCAACATTCGGAGCGATCATTTTGTATGCGCTGCTGCGCCTGGGTTCCAGGGCGAGCCAGTCTGATAATTTGTAATCTCTTAGGGGGCTTGCAATTTCCCCCAAGTTTGCCGACAATACGCACATACTCCGGTTTGATTCCAACCCGGGGTTTTATTTTGAGCTAGACCTAATCGTTGTTTACAGCTATAACAAACCAACGCTTCCTTTAGTTCATATCACCGAAACATTCGGCACCATTCACTAATTCATTGCTAGGCGCTCCTTCGTGAGGAGCGTCTTTTTACTTTTATTCAGGAATATTATGTCTGCGATACCGTTGACAGCACGCGGCGCTGAGCGCTTGCAAGCAGAGCTACATCGCTTGAAGACCATCGAGCGTCCAGAAGTCATTAATGCCATCGCTGAAGCCAGGGCTCAAGGCGATTTGTCTGAAAACGCCGAATACGACGCAGCGCGCGAGCGCCAGGCGTTTGTAGAAGGCCGTATCCAGGAACTGGACGGCACTTTGTCCAACGCCCAGATTATCGATCCGGCTGCCCTCGATGTCGAAGGCAAGGCTGTGTTCGGCGCAACTGTCGAAATTGAAGATCTGGAATCCGGCGAACGCGTCACTTACCAGATCGTGGGCGATGTCGAAGCCGACATCCGCGCCAATATGATTTCCGTTTCCAGCCCGGTGGCGCGTGCGCTTATCGGCAAAGGCGAGGGCGATGTCGTATCCGTCAAGGCGCCTGCTGGAATCCGCGAATTCGAAGTGTTGAACGTCAGTTATTTGTAATATAGGCCGCCAGTTGCATTGGCGGCTGGCGTACAATGCGCAGCTCGAAAAAGAAAAGCCCATGCACGGTGTGCAATGGGCTTTATAATTTGCGCAAACCAGTATTAGTGCTTGCCGCCGGTGCTTGGCGTTCGACGTCCGGCACGTAATGACAGGGCACTTCCGGCGCGCCGAGGTATGGCATGGGCCGGGCGGGCGGCAGCACGGCGGGCTTTAGGCGCAGCGGCTTCAAGCCTTTCGGTTTTACGGGCCGCGCGCATGGCTTTTTCTGTGCGGCGGGTACGGGTAACGCCAGTGGCCGCCAGCTTTTTAGGCGTATGCGGTTCCGATGGCTTGCGCAGGGCGCGTGTTGCGTTTTCGGCTTCAATGACGGCGCGTTCTGCCGCTGTATCGGGGCGATAAATGATCAGGGTTTTGCCCAAATGGTGAACCAGGGCGCACGATAGCGTGTCGCAGATGGTTTCGAGCATGGCGGTGCGCGCTTCACGATCATCGTCTGCAACACGTACCTTGATAAGCTGGTGCGAGTTCAGGTTCAGGTCGATTTCTTTTAGCACCGATTCGGATAAGCCCCGGTCGCCAATCAGTACGACCGGACGCAAAGGGTGGGCGGCGGCGCGAAGTGCGCTACGCTCTTGGGAAGTAATGTCGAGTTTTGGCATAATGAGATTGTACGGGAATGGCCAAAAAAAAATTCTCAAAAGAATGGATTCAGCAGCATATTAATGATCCCTACGTCAAAATGGCGCAACAAAAGGGGTATCGGGCCCGTGCGGCCTTCAAGCTGGCTGAAATACTGGACGCCGAAAAGCTGATGCGGCGTGGCGATATTGTGGTTGATCTGGGTTCGGCGCCCGGCAGCTGGTCGCAAATTGCACGCGAGCGCCTGGTCGGCGCAGGCGGCGTGTTGGATGGCCGCATTATTGCGTTGGACATGCTACCCATGGAGCCAATTGCGGATGTCGAATTCATACTCGGCGATTTCCGTGAAGACTCCATACTAGAGCAATTAAAAAATTTGCTCAATGGGCAGCAAGTGGATCTTGTGATTTCCGACATGGCCCCCAACTTGTCTGGGGTAAGCTCGGCCGATTCAGCTAGAATTCAGCATGTCTGTGATCTGGCGCTCGATTTTGCTTGCCACCATCTCAAGCCAGATGGGGTACTTATCGTGAAGGCGTTTCACGGCAGCGGGTTCTCCCAAATCGTGGAATCGTTCAAGCAACGTTTCCTGCGAGTGGTAGAGCGCAAACCCAAGGCATCGCGCGATAAGTCCTCCGAGACTTTTTTGGTTGCACGTCGTCTTAAACCTTAGGGTTTTGACAAACAGGATTCTTTCTATCGAGTAGAATGAGTCATTGACATACTTGTTTTGCTGCCGTCGTTGCGGGGGTCTGGCAAGTCGTAGTTACAAGTAGGAGGTTGGCTTTGAACAACTCGTTTTCCAAGGTTGCGATCTGGATGGTGATCGCGCTGGTCCTGTTTACTGTATTCAAGCAGTTCGATGGCCGCGCTACCACAGCCGAATCTGTAACATATACCCAATTCATGAGCGACGCTCAGGCAGGTCGCATCAGTAAAGTCGACATACAGGGCGATACTCTTTATGTTACGCCCGATGCTGGCCGTCCATATAGCCTGACTTCGCCTGGCGATCTCTGGATGGTGCCAGAGCTGGTCAAGTCCGGCGTTCAGGTATCGGGCAAGGCTCGCGAAGAACCTTCGTTCCTGACCAGCCTGTTCATTTCCTGGTTCCCCATGCTGCTGCTGATTGGCGTGTGGGTGTTTTTCATGCGCCAGATGCAGGGCGGCGGCAAGGGCGGGGCTTTCAGCTTCGGCAAGTCCCGAGCTCGCATGATGGATGAAAATACCAATAACGTTACTTTCGCCGATGTCGCCGGTTGCGACGAAGCCAAGGAAGACGTCCAGGAATTGGTCGATTTTCTGCGCGATCCTACCAAGTTCCAGCGTTTGGGTGGCCGCATTCCCCGCGGCGTCCTGATGGTCGGCTCTCCTGGTACCGGTAAAACCCTGTTGGCCAAGGCCATCGCAGGCGAAGCCAAGGTTCCGTTTTTCAGTATTTCCGGCTCCGATTTCGTTGAAATGTTTGTGGGTGTGGGCGCTGCCCGTGTTCGCGACATGTTCGAAAACGCGAAGAAGCAAGCGCCTTGCATCATCTTTATTGATGAAATCGACGCTGTCGGCCGCCAGCGCGGTGCAGGCCTGGGCGGCGGCAACGACGAACGCGAGCAAACGCTTAACCAGTTGCTGGTTGAAATGGACGGCTTCGAAACCGGCCAGGGCGTTCTGGTTATTGCCGCCACCAACCGTCCCGACGTCCTAGACCCGGCGCTGTTGCGTCCAGGCCGCTTCGACCGTCAGGTGGTTGTGTCCTTGCCCGATATCCGTGGTCGCGAACAAATTCTTAAAGTGCATATGCGCAAGGTGCCTTTGGCTACCAACGTCGATGCTCAGATTCTGGCTCGCGGCACCCCTGGTTTTTCCGGCGCCGACCTGGCCAACCTGGTCAACGAAGCCGCATTGTTTGCTGCACGCCGTAGCGGCCGTACGGTCGAAATGAGCGACTTCGAAAAGGCGAAAGACAAGATCATCATGGGCGCAGAGCGCCGCTCGCTGATCATGCCCGAAGAAGAGCGCCGCAATACCGCTTACCACGAGTCGGGCCACGCACTGGTTGCGCGCAGCCTGCC